>DHQM01000109.1 GCA_002408105.1 Gammaproteobacteria bacterium UBA5338
CAAGGTGATCGACATCGACCAGAGCCCCATCGGCCGCACGCCCCGCTCGAATCCCGCCACCTACACCGGCCTTTTCACGCCGGTGCGCGAGCTGTTTGCCGGCACCCAGGAAGCGCGATCGCGCGGATACAAGCCGGGACGATTCAGCTTTAACGTCAAGGGCGGGCGCTGCGAAGCCTGCCAGGGCGATGGCGTGATCAAGGTGGAAATGCACTTTCTGCCCGACGTCTATGTGCCCTGTGACCAGTGCGGCGGCAAACGCTACAACCGCGAGACCCTGGAGGTCACCTACAAGGGGAAAAACATCCACGAGGTTCTGGACCTGACCGTCGAGGAAGCACGCGGTTTCTTCGACGCGGTGCCGGCACTCGCACGCAAGCTGCAGACGCTGCTGGATGTCGGCCTCGGGTATCTGCGTCTCGGGCAAGCCGCAACAACCCTGTCAGGCGGCGAAGCCCAGCGCGTGAAATTGGCCAAGGAGCTGTCCAAACGGGATACCGGCCGGACCCTGTACATCCTAGACGAGCCCACCACGGGACTGCACTTTCACGACATCGCCCAGCTCCTGTCGGTTCTCCACCGACTGCGCGACCATGGCAACACAGTGGTGGTGATCGAGCACAACCTCGACGTCATCAAAACCGCAGACTGGATCCTGGATCTTGGCCCAGAGGGAGGGGATGGCGGCGGTCAGTTGGTGTGCTGCGGAACACCCGAGACAGTGGCGGCAAACGCGAACTCCCACACCGGAAGGTTCCTCGCTCCCCTATTGAAAGACCCGTGAAAGATTGAAAGGCCCGTGATAAGGGCCCGCATCCGACTGATTTTGGAGGGCCGGACGCAAAACGCCGCCCGTTGGGGCGGCGCTTGCTTAAGACTGAACGGGTCGAACTCAGTCGTCGTCAGCGGATTCGACTTGGGGGCGGTCCACCAACTCAACCCACGCCATCGGGGCGTTGTCGCCATCGCGGTGCCCGCACTTGAGAATGCGCAGGTAGCCGCCTGGACGTTCACGGTACCGGGGACCCAGCTCCGCAAACAACTTGCCCACGGTATCCTTGTTTCGAATCCGAGCAAATGCCAGGCGTCGATTGGCGACGCTGTCGGTCTTGGCCAAAGTGATCAGCGGCTCCGCATGGCGGCGCAGTTCCTTGGCCTTGGGTAGGGTGGTTTTAATCAACTCGTGCTCCACCAAGGACGCAGTCATATTGCGAAACATGGCTTGGCGGTGCGAGCTGGTCCGGTTTAGGTGCCGTCCACTTTTACGATGACGCATGACTGTTCTCTATCCAAAGACATTCAATAACAAACAACCGCTGGCTCGCACTCAGTCTGCCGCGCTCTCAGTTGCCTTCAGCGATTCCGGCGGCCAGTTGTCCAGCCGCATCCCGAGGGACAGCCCCCGGGCCGCCAACACGTCTTTGATTTCGGTCAGCGATTTTTTCCCGAGGTTCGGAGTCTTCAGCAGTTCCACCTCGGTGCGTTGAATCAAGTCACCAATGTGGTAGATGTTCTCAGCCTTGAGGCAGTTGGCCGACCGAACCGTGAGCTCCAGGTCATCGACCGGGCGCAGAAGAATTGGGTCAATCTCTCGGGATTCACTGGCCCGCGGCGACTGAAGATCCCCCTGAAGCTCAACGAACACCGAAAGCTGCTGCTGCAGGATGGTCGCCGCTCGGCGCACCGCTTCCTCCGCTGTGATCGTGCCGTCGGTTTCCAGGTCCAGCACCAGCTTGTCGAGGTCAGTGCGCTGTTCGACCCGCGCGGCCTCGACGACGTACGCCACCCGCCGAATTGGACTGTAGCTGGCATCGATCATCAGTCGGCCGATGGGTGCACCCTCTCCATCTGGGTCCTGCAGACCGTCGGCAGGCACGTAGCCACGGCCTCGGGTCACAGTAAGGCTCATCTTGAAGTCCAGCTCCCCGCTCAGGTGACAGATCACATGGTCGGGGTTGGCGATCTCCATGTCCTGGACGGTTTGGATGTCTCCCGCAGTGACCACACCCGGTCCTTGCTTGCGCACGCTGACTTCCGCACGCTCCTTCCCGTCCATGCGCACCGCCACGCCCTTCAGGTTCAACAACACCTCGATCACGTCTTCGCGGATCCCCTCCATGCTGCTGTAGGCGTGCTCAACTCCGACAATCTCAGCTTCGGTGACAGAGGCGCCGGGCATGGACGACAGCAAGATCCGCCGCAGGGCGTTGCCTAGGGTGTGCCCAAAACCCCGCTCCAAAGGTTCCAAAATGACTTTGGCACGGTTTGCGTTGACCTCTTGTACCTCAATGTGGCGCGGGGTCAAAAGATCGAGGGGTGAATTTTGCATAATGAACTGTACCTGCTCGCTTGCGTGGAAGAACTCGTCGCTTTACTTGGAGTACAGCTCGACGATCAGGTTTTCGTTGATTTCTGGAGGCAGGTCTGCGCGGTCTGGCGAGCGCTTGAACACGCCTTCCATCTTATCCGCGGACACGTCAATCCACTCACAGGGCGCGCGCGTCTCAGAAAGCTCCAGGGCTGCCTTGATGCGCAACTGCTCTCGTGCACGCTCACGCACCGAGACGACATCACCGGGTGCCACTTGAAACGACGGAATGTTGACCACGGAACCGTTGACCATGATGGCGCGGTGCGACACGAGTTGGCGCGCTTCGGCTCGCGTTGACGCAAAGCCCATGCGGTACACCAGGTTGTCCAACCGGCCTTCGAGAAGCTTCAGAAGGTTCTCACCGGTCGCTCCCTTGCGGCGCGCCGCCGCCTTGTAGTAATTGCGGAACTGTTTCTCCAGGACACCATAGATGCGCCGAACCTTCTGCTTTTCGCGCAACTGCACACCGTAGTCCGACAACCGGCGCCGCTGATTGCCATGCTGTCCAGGCGCGGAGTCCGGCTTGCACTTGGAGTCCAGCGGCCGCACTCCGCTCTTGAGCATCAGGTCTGTACCTTCGCGGCGCGAAAGCTTACAGGTCGGTCCGGTGTATCTCGCCATGTCGACTCTACTCCAACAATTGGTTCGCGTTATACGCGGCGCTTCTTCGGCGGCCGACATCCGTTGTGGGGGATGGGGGTCACGTCGGTGATGCTTTGGATTTTGAAGCCGCAGTTGTTCAGAGAACGCACTGCAGATTCACGACCAGGTCCCGGCCCCTTCACAAGCACATCCAGATTTTTGAGCCCATATTCCTGTGCCGCGGTACCGGCCCGTTCGGCCGCAACCTGGGCTGCAAACGGCGTGCTCTTGCGCGATCCGCGAAAGCCAGAGCCGCCCGCTGTCGCCCAGGACAACGCATTGCCTTGACGATCCGTGATGGTCACGATGGTGTTGTTAAAAGAAGCGTTGATGTGCGCGACACCATCAACGACGCTGCGCTTGACCTTCTTTTTACCGCTGTCTGACTTAGCCATTCACTCGACCCATTGACTTGACTGTGCGTACCCGAGCCCGCCGAACAGGCCCCTGTGGCAACTATTTGCGAATCGGTTTGCGGGGGCCTTTGCGGGTCCGCGCGTTGGTCTTTGTGCGCTGCCCACGAACCGGCAGTCCGCGGCGGTGCCGAAGGCCTCGATAACACCCCAGATCCATCAATCGCTTGATGTTCATGGTGATCTCTCGGCGCAGGTCCCCTTCTACGGTCCGCTTGGCCACTTCCTGGCGCAGTGTTTCGACTTCCGCCTCAGTCAAGTCCTGGATCCTTGCTGCTGGACTGACCGCGGCCGCCGCGCAGATTTGACGCGCTGTAGGACGGCCAATGCCATACACGTAGGTCAGCGCGACTTCCGCGTGCTTGTTGTCTGGGATATTGATTCCCGCGATACGGGCCATGCCTATTGCTCCGTGTTAATGCGATGCGGCCATCGAGCGGCGAAAAAGGGGCGAAATTGTAATGAAATCCGCACCGCCGATCAATGGCATCCAGCCGCCAATCAGCCTTGACGCTGCTTGTGGCGTGGCTCGGCCGAGCAGATCACCCGCACCGAACCATGCCGGCGAACGACCTTGCAGTTGCGACAAACTTTCTTGACTGACGCGCGAACTTTCATGCCTACCCCTCCTGTGCCGGTGCCCTATCGGGCGGCACCACCAAAGTTCTTCAAATTGGACTTTTTCATCAACGAGTCGTACTGATGGCTCATCAAGTGCGACTGCAATTGCGCAATGAAATCCATCACCACAACGACCACGATCAACAACGAGGTTCCGCCCAGGTAAAAGGGGACACTGAACATCATCACCAACCCCTGCGGCAACAGGCACACCCCGGTGATGTACAGAGCGCCGAACAGGGTCAACCGCGTGAGCACCGAGTCGATGTACTTCGCCGACTGCTCACCGGGACGAATGCCAGGGATGAATGCACCTGACCGCTTCAGGTTGTCCGCGACGTCCCGCGGGTTGAACACCAGGGCGGTGTAAAAAAAGCTGAAAAACACGATCAATGCCGAAAACAGCAGAACATTGAGGGGCTGCCCCGGCCCGATGGCCAGAGCAACATTCTGCAGCCAGTCGAACCCGTTTGACTGACCCACCCACTGCGCCAACGACGCCGGAAAAAGCAAAATGCTGCTCGCGAAGATCGCCGGAATCACACCCGCCATATTGACCTTCAGCGGCAAATGGCTGGTCTGGGCCGCGTACATTTTTCTACCTTGCTGTCGGCGCGCGTAGTTCACCGTAATGCGCCGCTGACCCCTTTCAATGAAGACAATGAATGCAATCACCGCGACAGCCACAAAGCCAATGGCCAGCAGCGCGATGATGTTGATTTCACCCTGCCTGGCCTGCTCCAAGGACTGTCCGATGGCGCTCGGCAATCCAGCGACGATCCCCGCAAAGATCAGCATCGAAATGCCGTTCCCAATGCCGCGCTCGGTGATCTGCTCGCCGAGCCACATCATGAACATCGATCCGGTCACCAGCGATGCAATCGCCACGAAGTAAAAGGTTGGCCCCGGCGCGAACGCCAGCCCTTGGCCAGCCAATCCCACGGACATCCCCGTCGATTGAACCGTAGCAAGCAGCAGGGTCCCGTAGCGCGTGTATTGGGTGATCTTGCGCCGTCCCGCCTCGCCCTCCTTCTTCAACTGCTCCAACTCCGGCACCACCGCGCTGAGCAGCTGCATGATGATCGATGCAGAGATGTACGGCATGATCCCAAGAGCGAGAATACTCATGCGCTCAAGCGCACCCCCGGAAAACATATTGAACAGCCCGAGGATGGTGCCTTCGTTTTGGTCAAACAGCGCACTCACACGGTCCGGGTTGATTCCCGGCACCGGGATGTGGGTGCCAATCCGATACACAATGAGTGCGATGAACAAAAAGCGCAGGCGCGCCCACAACTCAGTCAGTCCCGGTTGTGACAATGGAGAGGTTCCAGCCTTAGCCATACCGAGAACGCCCGCGCCGTTATTCGAAACGGCCGCCCGCCGCTTCGATTGCTGAACGCGCTCCCGCCGTGACCGAGACGCCCTTCACCACCACGGGTTTCTCCAGCGTCCCTGATGCGAAAATTTTCGCCCGTTGCATGCTTTTCTTGACCACGCCCGCCTGCTTCAGCGCATCGAGGTCAATCACATCCGCCTCAATTCCAGCCAGTTCGGACAGACGAACCTGCGCCGTGACCCGACCGACCCGAGAACTGAACCCGAATTTCGGCAGGCGGCGCTGCAGCGGCATTTGGCCGCCCTCAAAACCAGGCTTGACGCGTCCACCCGAACGGGATTTTTGCCCCTTGTGACCGCGCCCTGCAGTCTTTCCAAGGCCGCTGCCAATTCCGCGGCCAACGCGTTTTGCGGCGGGGCGCGACCCTTCGGCCGCCCGAACCTGGTTCAACCCAAGCGGTTGATCAGCCATTGCCCAACTCCTCAACGTTGATGAGGTACCGCACCTTGTTGACCATTCCACGAACCGACGCAGTGTCGATCAGCTCTCGGCTCTGGCCAATCCGCTTCAGGCCAAGGCCCGTCAGACAGGCCTGGTGTGAGGCCAGTCTTCCGTGGCGACTGCGCACCAGGGTCACTCGAATTCGATTGGTATCACTCATGATTCAATTCCTGTCCCAGTCACCCGACGAGGTCAGCCACTTCCTTGCCTCGACGGGCTGCAACTTGCTCTGGCGATTGCATCGACGCCAATCCTTTCAGGGTGGCGCGAACCACGTTCACCGGGTTGGTGGAGCCGTAGCACTTGGCCAGAACGTTTTGTACGCCGGCAAGTTCCAGCACCGCGCGCATTGCGCCCCCTGCAATCACTCCAGTACCTTCGGATGCCGGCTGCATATAGACCCGCGCCGAGCCATGTTCAGCCGTCACCGGGTACTGCAAGGTGTTGCTTTGCAACGGCACTGAAACCATGTTTCTGCGTGCCGCTTCCATCGCTTTTTGAATGGCGAGCGGGACTTCACGGGCCTTCCCACGGCCAATGCCGACACGGCCGTTGCCGTCACCGACCACCGTCAGCGCGGTAAAAGAGAAAATGCGCCCGCCCTTGACCACCTTCGCCACGCGGTTTACTTGTACCAGCTTTTCAAGCAGCCCTTCGGCGTTGTTTTCAGCGTTTTCCGTCAATGCCATGAGATCGCACCCTTAAAAGTGAAGGCCCGCCGACCGTGCCGCTTCAGCCAGCGCCTTCACGCGGCCGTGATACAAAAATCCCGCTCGATCAAAGGCCACCGTCGAGACGCCAGCAGCTTGTGCGCGCTCAGCAATCGCAGCCCCAACCTTCGATGCAGCGTCAACGTTTCCGGTGGGGCCCTGCCACGCCTTTTCTACTGTGCTGGCTGACGCCAGCACGCGCTCACCCTCGGGTGTGACGATTTGGGCATACATGTGCTTGGAGGTGCGGTGCACCAACAACCGATGAACGCCCTGTGCGCGGATCCGTGACCGCGCGCGCCGAATGCGCCGCTGGCGGGATGCTTTCTTGAGATGCATGACTGCGACCCTACTTTTTCTTGGCTTCTTTGCGTCGGACCTGCTCATCCGAATAGCGGACTCCCTTGCCCTTGTAGGGCTCGGGGGGCCGCAGCCCTCGAATCTCAGCCGCGACTTGACCCACTTTCTGCTTATCAACGCCCGTCAACACAATTTCGGTTTGTGACGGGGTTTCGGCACTTACCCCCTCGGGCAACTGGTAGTCCACGGGGTGGGAAAACCCAAGGGTCAGGTTAACGATCGACCCGGACACCTTGGCCCGATAGCCGACCCCGACCAGTTGGAGCCGGCGCTCAAAGCCACTGTGTACTCCCGTCACCATGTTCTGCACCAGGGCGCGCGCCGTGCCAGCCATCGCGAGGTTTCCGTCGCCGCCTTCACGCTGCTGAACCACGAGCTGGTCACCATCCTGGCTGACCTCGATGAAGTCAGGCACAGCCCAGCTCAACTGGCCTTTGGTGCCCTTGACGAAAACCTGCTGCTGATTGATCTGCACCTCGACCCCTTTTGGAAGGTTGACTGGCGCTTTTGCGATTCTTGACATATCCCCTCAACCCCAAGCGCGGGTGCCCCGGATCAAAACACCGTGCACAAGACTTCTCCCCCGAGTCCCGCCGCGCGCGCAGCGCGGTCGGTCATAACGCCCTTGCTCGTCGAAATGACCGCGGTTCCCAGCCCGCCACGTACGCTCGGAAGACCATCCTTCGCCCGGTACTGGCGCAAACTTGGACGACTGAATCGATGCAACTCTTCGATTACCGGTCGTCCTTCGTGGTACTTCAGTTGGACAACCAATTCAGGCTTGGCCTCGCCTTCCATCCGAAAGCCGTCGATGTAGCCTTCTGTCTCCAACACCTTCAGTACCGCGGACTTCAGCCGCGAAGCTGGCGCCCGGGTTTCTTCTTTACCAGCCATCTGCGCGTTTCGAATCCGCGTCAACAGGTCTGCGAGCGGGTCTTGCATACTCATCGAATAATCGCTCCGTGGTGTCGAGGGCGGGCCAGCGCCCTACCAACTGGCCTTGACCAAACCCGGGACTTCGCCGCGCATCGCGTGCTCGCGCAGCTTGTTTCTTCCCAGTCCGAACTTGCGGTAATACCCGTGGGGGCGCCCGGTCAACTGGCACCGATTGCGCAGTCGGGCGGGGCTCGAATCCCGCGGCAACTTCTGCAGAGCGATCTGCGCCTGCCAAACCTCTTCGTCTGTCGAGTTTGGGTTCTTCATCGTAGCGCGCAAGTGGGCGCGCTTCTCTGCGTACCTTGCGACCAAGCGCTCGCGCTTGCGTTCCCGCTCGATCATCGACTGCTTTGCCATTCTCAACCCCCCCGAAACGGGAACTTACAGGCTTTCAGAAGGGCCAGCCCTTCTTCGTTGGTGCGGGCGCTGGTGGTGACGCAAATGTCCATCCCCCGCACCTTGTCAATTTTGTCGTACTCGATTTCCGGAAAGATGATCTGTTCCTTCAGCCCCAGGGTGTAGTTGCCCCGACCATCGAACGCCTTGGGGTTGAGACCACGGAAATCCCGCTCACGAGGAATCGCGATGCCAATGAGGCGGTCGAGAAAGTCGAACATGCGCTCGCGTCGCAACGTGACCTTGCAGCCAATTGGCCAGCCCTCCCGGATCTTGAAACCCGCAACTGATTTGCGCGCTCGGGTGACGACTGGCTTCTGGCCCACGATCCGTTGCATGTCGTCCAGAGCGTTGTCGAGGACCTTCTTGTCACCGGTTGCCTCGCCGACGCCCATGTTCACCGTCACTTTCAAAATGCGGGGCACCTGATTCACGTTGCTGTACCCGAGCTGTTCGCGCAGCTGCGGGACGACTTCCGCCCGATAGTATTGTTGCAATCCAGCCATGGCCTTCAGCTCTCGATCTGTTCACCGTTGGATTTAAAGAAACGCACCTTGGTGCCGTCGTCCAACCGCCGAAACCCCACCCGATCTGCCCGCTGAGTCGAGGCGTTGTAAATGGCAACGTTCGAGGCTTGAATGGGCCCTTCGCGCTCCACGATTCCACCTGCCACGCCCAGCTGGGGGTTGGGTTTCTGGTGTTTCTTCTGCATGTTAATGCCCGCCACGACCAAGCGTCCGTCGGCCATCACCCGAGTGACTTTGCCCCGTTTACCACGGTCGCGCCCGGAGAGGACGATGACGTCATCGTTTTTACGCAGCTTCTTCATCGGTAACTCCCTGTTACAGCACTTCAGGCGCGAGGGAAATGATCTTCATGAACTGTTCACCACGAAGCTCGCGGGTCACAGGCCCAAAGATCCGGGTACCAATCGGCTGCTTCTGCTGGTTGAGCAACACGGCGGCGTTGGTATCGAATCGAATCAGCGATCCATCTGCGCGGCGTACGCCCTTGCGTGTCCGGACCACAACAGCGTTCATGACTTGCCCCTTTCGGACCTTGCCGCGCGGGATGGCTTCCTTCACCGTTACCTTGATGAGGTCACCCACGCCAGCGTATCGGCGGTGTGACCCACCCAGCACCTTGATGCACATCACCTTGCGCGCGCCGCTGTTATCGGCAACGGTCAACATCGTTTGTGTTTGAATCATGACCTAATCCAACTTGAACGTAACAAAAGCCTTGTCTACCGCTGGGAAGCGGCTTCTTCCACCCGAACCAGCTTCCAAGACTTGCGCTTGGACAACGGGCGCGACTCCTGCACGGTCACCCGATCTCCGACCTTGCACTGGTTCGCCTCGTCATGGGCCAGCAACTTGGTCGACTTGGTGAGGTACTTGCCATAGACCGGATGCTTGACGCGGCGCTCAACGAGCACGGCAATGGTTTTGTCCATGCCGTCGCTCACCACGCGGCCAGTGACGGTGCGGGCGTTTGTCTTCACTGCCTCTTGATCGGCCATCTCAGCTTTCCACTTGCTTTTCATTGAGCACGGTTTTCACCCGCGCGATGTCTTTGCGCACGGCGCTCAGCAGGTGGGTTTGGCCCAACTGCGATGTCGCCTGCTGGATGCGCTGGCGGAACTGCTGCTTGCTCAGCTCGATCAACAGCGCCCGCAACTCGTCCGGCGACTTCTGGCGCAACTCCTCGACATTACTCACATCAGCGTCCTCTTGACGAAGCGGGTCTCAAACGGCAGTTTCGCAGCGGCCAGACGGAACGCATCGCGCGCCAACTCCTCCGATACCCCTTCGATCTCATACAGCACTTTGCCTGGCTGGATCTGCGCCACCCAGTACTCCACATTGCCCTTGCCCTTGCCCTGCCGGACTTCGAGCGGCTTCTTGCTGATCGGCTTGTCCGGAAAAACCCGGATCCAGATTTTGCCGCTGCGGCGCACTTTCCGCGTCATGGCTCGCCGCGCTGACTCGATTTGACGCGCGGTGAGACGGCCACGCCCGGTTGCCTTGAGCGCGTATTCGCCGAAGCTGACGTCACTGCCGCGGTGGGCCAACCCCCGGTTGCGCCCTTTCTGCTGTTTGCGGAATTTGGTTCGTTTCGGTTGCAGCATGGTTTGACTGTCCTAGACCGTCGCTGGTGCGGAGCGGTTACTGTTGGGCGGCTGCGCCTTGATTGCCGGTCGCTTGGTCGCCACGATCAAGCACTTCACCTTTGCAGATCCACACTTTGATTCCGATCACGCCATAGGTGGTGTGCGCCTCGGAGGTCGCATAATCAATGTCGGCACGCAGGGTGTGCAGCGGCACGCGACCTTCTCGATACCACTCGGTGCGCGCAATCTCTGCACCACCGAGTCGGCCGGACACTTGGATTCGAATGCCCTCTGCGCCTTGCCGCATGGTGTTTTGTACAGCGCGCTTCATCGCGCGGCGAAACATCACGCGACGCTCCAACTGCTGCGCCACACCGTCTGCGACCAACTTGGCGTCGAGATCGGGCTTGCGAACCTCTTGAATGTTGATCTGCACCGGCACACCAATCAGCGCCGCCACCTCCCGACGCAAGCGCTCGACATCCTCACCTTTCTTGCCGATCACCACACCAGGCCTTGCAGTATGGATCGTGATTCGCGCTGTCTGTGCAGGGCGTTCGATCTCGACCCGGCTGACCGATGCACCCGAGAGCTTCTTGGTGATGTAGTCCCGCACCCGGATATCCGCCAACAACTGGTTCGCATACTGGCCTTTGCCGGCATACCACACCGAGCTGTGGTCTTTAACGATGCCGAGGCGGATGCCTGTCGGGTGTACCTTTTGTCCCATGGTCCGCTCCTACCTACCGTTCCGCCACTTTTACAGTGATGCGACAGTTCCGCTTGAAAATACGATCCGCCCGCCCTTTGGCACGGGGCTGAATGCGCTTGAAGGTGGGCGCCTCGTCCACAAAAATCGACTTGACGTACAGCTCATCAATGTCCGCCCCGTCGTTGTGCTCCGCATTGGCGATCGCCGACTCCAGCACCTTCTTAATGGGTAACGCCGCCTTCTTTGGGCTGTAGGCCAGCAGATTCAGCGCTTCATCCACCGACTTATTTCGCACCTGATCAGCAACCAAACGCGCCTTCTGCGGCGAAATGCGGACCATGCGCAAGTGAGCAGTTGTCTCCATCGTCGTCTCCTCGAAATCGACGCAGCCCTAGCGCTTGGCCTTGCGGTCCGCAGCATGTCCGCGGTAAGTGCGCGTTGCCGCGAACTCTCCAAGCTTGTGTCCAACCATGTCTTCGGTCACAAAAACCGGGACATGCTGGCGTCCGTTGTGAATCGCCAAGGTCAAGCCAACCATTTCAGGCATAACCATTGATCTACGCGACCAGGTCTTGATCGGGCGCTTGTCGCCATTGGCAGAGGCCGCTTCGACCTTCTTCAGCAGATGGTGGTCGCAGAATGGACCCTTTTTGAGTGAGCGAGGCACGTTAAACTCCGAATGGTCTACCGCTTAGCGTTTCGCCCGACGGCGAACGATGAGGCCGTCAGTGCGCTTGTTGCGACGCGTTTTGTGTCCTTTGGTGGGCACGCCCCAGGGCGTAACCGGATGTCGGCCGCCAGACGTCCGCCCCTCACCACCACCGTGCGGGTGGTCGA
>DHQM01000113.1 GCA_002408105.1 Gammaproteobacteria bacterium UBA5338
CGCTTGCTCGGCCATTGGGGCACGACGCCCGGGCTCAACTTTGTGTATGTCCACCTGAACCGAATCATACGCCGCGATGCGCGTTCGCTGATCTACCTCGCTGGACCGGGCCATGGTGGACCGGCAATGGTGGCAAACACCTACCTGGAAGGCAGCTACAGCGAGCGATACCCCAACATCACCCAGGACGCCGACGGTATGCGCGCACTGTTTCGCCAGTTCTCCTTTCCTGGCGGCATTCCGAGCCACGTTGCCCCTCAAGTGCCAGGCTCGATCCACGAAGGCGGTGAACTTGGGTATTCACTCGCCCATGCCTTTGGCGCAGTGCTCGACAATCCCGACCTGGTGGCGTGCTGTGTCGTCGGAGATGGAGAAGCAGAAACAGGCCCGCTCGCAACCGCCTGGCATTCAAACAAATTCCTGAACCCCAAGACCGACGGCGCTGTGTTGCCGATTTTGCACTTGAATGGCTACAAGATCGCCAACCCCACCCTACTGGCCCGCATACCGCAAGAGGAACTCGAGCAGCTGCTGCGCGGTTACGGGTACTCGCCATGGTTCGTGGAGGGCGATGCTCCCGAGGCCGTCCATCAACAAATGGCCGCCACTTTGGACGGGGTGTTCGCCGAAATCGACAACATATGGCAACAGCACCGCTCGGGTTCAGCTGCCGACACCCGTCCGATCTGGCCGATGATCGTTCTTCGCACCCCCAAGGGTTGGACCGGACCGAAAACCGTAGACGGACAGAAAACTGAAGGCTCCTGGCGCTCGCACCAAGTGCCCCTCAGCGATCTTCAACAACACCCTGAACGCGTGGCTGATCTCGAGCGCTGGATGCGCAGCTACCAACCTGAGTCGCTCTTTGATACACAGGGTCGGCTTCTAAAGCCCCTGCAGGACCTGGCGCCCAAGGGCGATTTGCGCATGGGAATGAACCCACACAGCAATGGCGGACAATTGCTCCGCGACTTGCACTTGCCGGACTTTCGCCAGTATGCGCTCCCTGTCGACCACCCTGGCAAGGGACTCGGCGAGTCGATGCGCGCCCTGGGCGCCTACCTGCGCGACACCGTCAAAGAGAACCCCACCAACTTTCGGCTGGTGTCGCCGGATGAACTCGCTTCAAACCGGCTCGGCGCCGTTTTCGAGGTCACAGACCGGGTCTGGGCTGGCGAGCGCCTGCCCGAAGATGACCACCTCGCACCCGCCGGTCGGGTGATGGAAATTCTCTCAGAGCACAGCTGTCAGGGCTGGCTTGAAGGCTACCTGCTCACCGGGCGCCATGGGGTATTCCCCTGCTATGAGGCCTTTATTCACATCGTGGACTCGATGTTCAACCAACACGCCAAATGGCTGAAGGTGACGCAAAAAGAGATTCCCTGGCGACGCCCCATCGCTTCGCTCAACTACATTCTGAGCTCTCACGTTTGGCGCCAGGACCACAACGGCTTCTCCCATCAGGACCCTGGATTCATCGACCACGTGGTCAACAAAAAGGCCGATGTGATTCGCGTGTACCTGCCCCCCGATGCCAACTGCTTGCTGCATGTGGTGGACCACTGCCTGCGCAGCCGCGATTTGGTCAATGTGATCGTTGCGGGCAAGCAACCTCAGCACCAGTGGTTGGACATGCCAAGAGCGGTTCGCCACTGTTCGGCCGGTATCGGAATCTGGGAGTGGGCCAGCAACGATGCAGGGGACACACCGGACGTGGTCATGGGCTGCGCAGGCGACGTACCGACGCTCGAAACCTTGGCGGCAGTCTCGATTCTGCGCAAGGCGCTGCCGGATCTGCGCATTCGCGTGGTCAACGTGGTCGATCTAATGACACTGCAACCTCACGAGGAGCACCCCCGGGGCCTTACGGATGCGGCTTTTGATGCCCTGTTCACCCAAGACCGGCCCATCCTGTTTGCCTACCACGGTTACCCCTGGCTGATTCACCGGCTCAGCTATCGGCGCACCAACCACCACAACCTGCACGTGCGTGGCTACAAAGAGGAAGGCACCACCACCACACCCTTCGACATGGTGGTGATGAATGACCTCGACCGGTTCCACCTGGTCATTGATGTCATCGACCGCGTGCCGGGCCTCGGCTCCAAAGCTGCGTACCTTCGTCAGGCCATGCGGGATCGACTCACCGACCACCGAGATTACATTCGCAGCGAAGGCCAGGACCTCCCAGAAATACGTGAGTGGCGTTGGCCCAAAACGCTCGAATAAAGCGCCAAAAAGCGCACCGAGCACCGCGTCTACCCCCCAACCCCCAACCGGAGTCCTGTATGTCAACCGAACCCTCCAATCCCCTGGTGCGCCTCCATGCACTCGGACAGCGCTTGTGGCTGGACTACATTCGCCGGGACCTGATTCAAGAGGGGCAGCTATTGCGAATGATTGAAGAGGACCGCATTGCAGGGGTCACATCGAACCCCAGCATCTTTGAGAACGCCATCACCCGGCACAGCCACTACGATGAGGCCACCGCCGCCCTGCTGGCTGAAGGGGTCTCCAGCGCTGAGGGCCTCTATACCGCAATCACCCAGGACGACATCCGCGGTGCAGCCGATGTGTTTCGACCACTGTGGACCGCCAGCCAGGGCAAAGACGGCTATGTCAGTTTGGAGGTTTCTCCTCACCTGGCTCACAACACGGAAGCAACCATCAACGAGGCACGGCGACTCTGGCGTTCGGTCGATCGCCCCAACCTGATGGTGAAGGTGCCCGGCACCACCGCGGGGCTGCCTGCATTGACCGCGCTGATCGCCGAAGGCATCAACGTCAATGTCACCTTGCTGTTCAGTGTGGAGCGCTACCGTTCAGTGCACGAGGCCTTCGTGGCGGGACTTGAGCATCGCCGCGACCAGAACTTGCCACTCGACGGCGTGGCCTCGGTGGCCAGTTTCTTCATCAGCCGCATCGATGCCCTGATCGATCCACAGCTTCCGAATGACTCGGCGCTGCGTGGAAAAACTGCAATCGCCAGTGCTGGAAGCGCGTACCTCGAACACCTCGCCATGATCGAGTCGCCCCGCTGGCAAGACCTGGAACACAACCATGGCGCCATGCCCCAGCGCCTGCTGTGGGCTTCAACGTCCACCAAGAATCCAAACTACCCGGACACCAAGTATGTGGATGCGCTGATTGCCCCCAACACGGTCAACACACTCCCGCCGGCGACGCTGGATGCCTATCGAGATCATGGCGATCCAGCATTGCGCCTGGCGAGCGAGGCACGCGGTGCGCCGGCCCTGCTGCGCGAGTTGGCGGAGAGCGGAATCGACCTTGAAGCCGCCTGTGCACAGCTCGAACAAGCAGGTGTGGACCAGTTCATCCAAGCCCACGACCGGCTGCTGGGAGCGTTGGACGCCATCGTCCGCGAGGCACGGGGTCAAACCAATTTAAACTGACCCACCAAGTCGGACAGGCTCGCCGACAGTTGTTTGAGCGAGCGGGCCGCATCCGCGGCCTGGCCCGTGGCTTCGGCGGTCTGAGCGGCCACGTCATTGATGCTGACCACGCCCCGATTGATTTCCTCAGCCACCGCAGCCTGCTCCTCGGTTGCACAGGCGATCTGGGTGCTCATGGCATTGATCTGGACCACAGCCTCGGTCAGCTCGCTGAAACTCCCGTCCACCGACTCGGTGGTTCCAACCACCGCCGTCGCGGTAGCCTGGTTCTCAGCGATCATCTCCACAGCCCGCCGGGCGCCGCCCTGCAACCGCTGAATCACCTGATCGATTTCCTTGGTCGATTCCTGAGTGCGCTGTGCCAAGCCGCGCACTTCATCGGCCACAACGGCAAACCCACGCCCGTACTCGCCGGCGCGGGCAGCTTCAATCGCCGCGTTGAGCGCGAGCAGGTTGGTTTGTTCAGCGATCTCATTGATTACATTCAACACCCTGTTGATGGCAGTGCTGTCTTGCTCCAGGGTGGCGATCACATCCACCGCCCTGGCAACCTGTTCGGCCAAGCCCTCGATCGACTGGCGCACATCGGATACCAACACCGAACCGCGCTGCGCGCACTGCTCTGCCTCGTCTGCGGCGGTGGATGCCTGGGCGACATTGTGAGCAACCTCATGAACCGCGGTGCTCATCTCCTGCATGGCGACCGCAATCTGCTCCGCTTGCTCCAGTTGGGACCGGCTGGCACGGCTCGATTGTTCTGCGAACACAGCGGATTGCTCCGCTGCAGCGCCCGTCTGCTCGCTGGCACCGGCCACCTGCAGCAGGCCCGCCTGGATGCGGTCCAGAGTGCAGTTCAGGCTGCTCGCAGCCTGTCCCACCTCGTCATTGCCTTTTGCTTCGGCGCGCAGACGCAGGTCCGAACTCGCGGCGACCCGTCTCAAGACGTCACTGAGCGCAACGATGGGCCCTGTGACCGTGCCCGCGAACCAGGCGCCAACAACGAGGCCCAGGACCACCATCAAAGCCGCGACCACCACCGAGCTCCACAGCAACTGTTGATTAAGTTCTCCGATGGGCGCAAAGGCTTCGGCTGCGTCAATTTCACTCAGAATGACCCAGCCAAGCCCTTCGATCGACAAGGGCGTCACCGCGGAGATGCGCTCGACACCACGAAAATCCGTAACCCTGAACACCCCAGTTTCCCCACGCAGCGCAGCATTCGCCGCCGCGTGGTCGACTTCCAGCAGACCGATGTTGCTCGCTCGCGAAGCCACTGCCGAGACCACTTCAGCTGGAGCATCCGCGGCCTCAAGCGCTGCAACGAAGGCGCCGGGCGCCTCAATCAACTGGCGCACCAGCGATCGGGTCTTGCCGTCCGAACCCACCAGAAAGGTCTCACCGGTGCCGCCGAGTCCTCGGGTGTCCCAGTGGGCATGGTGGGTCATGACCTGGTTGATGTGGTCCAGGGGCATTTGCAGAATCAGCGCGCCGATCAAGACGCCGTCGACGAACACGGGCGAACCGACGAACCCGGCCTGCTGGCCATAGGACGGACCGTAGGCGCTGAAGTCGGTCATCGCAACCCCACCTGGACGCAGCGCCATCACCGACTGAAACGTCGTCCCAAGTCCGCTGGATGCAAAGGGACCATTCACCAGGGAAGTGGCGAAATCCAGCTCCTTGAAGACCGAGTAGAGAACACGCCCGTTCCGGTCGACAAGGAACAGGTCGTAGAAGCCAAACCGCTCAACGAAATCGCGAAAGGTGGGATGCACGCGGGCATGTTCGGCTGCATAGGCAGAACCGTCATTGGCGCCATTCCACAAGTGTTTTTCCCCCAGCGGATGTGGGTTGTCCACGATGAACCGCCGCTGCAGCACAGCCGCCCCTGGGGAAAGTCGATCCAGCCACTGCTGTATCGGCGCCTCATCACCACCTGAACGACGCCGGTACTCGCGCGCGAACTGCGCCTGATAATAGCTTGCGACCATCGGTTCCATCCCGCCACGCCCTGAATCGGAAGACGCCACCAGCTGATCGTAAGCGGGCCCAAACGTTGATAGACCGTGAATCACCTCTTCGGTTGTTGCCAGGTGCGCCGCGTGCTGACGGATCTCGCCGAAGTAGTCTTCAATCTGGTCTTTGGTCAAGTCACGTGCAGCGATGAGGCGGGCTTCGGTCAACTCAACGAGGGCGGCGTCACTTGAGCGCTGCGCCAAAAGTCCAAGCGTGATGCTGGCGATCAAGGCGGGAACACAAAACATCAACACCGCACCGACGCGAATTTTTTTTCGCAGCGACATTCAAGGCTCTCCTAGGAACGTGAACGGCCAAGATAATCTGACCTCCATCAAACCTAGCACAGGCCCAGCTCGCCACCAGAAGCAGCAGCCGAACAAACCCAATAACCGCAGGTAGACCTGAACCCATTCAGAGCGCACTATTTCCTAGAACCCAGGCGTTGACCAACCAAAAACAACAACAAGGAGCAGCCCGTGAACGGCAACCTGTCACACCATGACGCCATCATCATCGGCGCCGGCATCGCCGGCATGTACCAATTGCTGCGGCTGCGCGAGCTCGGCCTACAGGTGCAGGTGTTCGAAACCGGAGACAACGTCGGTGGCACCTGGTACTGGAATCGGTATCCGGGGGCGCGCTTCGACTCAGAGAGCTACAGCTACGGCTACTCTTTCTCCCCCGAACTGCTCGACGAGTGGGAGTGGAGCGAGCACTTTGCCGCCCAACCCGAGACGCTGCGCTACCTGAACACCGTGGCGGACAAATTCGATCTGCGCAAAGACATCCGATTCAACGCTCGGGTGACCGAGGCCGTGTTCAACGAGCCTGAAGCCCGGTGGGAAATCGCCACCGAGGATGGCAAGCGGGCTTCGGCCCCCTTTCTGATCACTGCGGTGGGTCCGCTCTCAGCCCCGACACTCCCCAACGTCGAGGGCATCGACGACTTCGGCGGGTTTTCCTGCCACACCGCCCGTTGGCCCAAGGAACCGGTGGAATTTGGCGGCAAGCGGGTCGGCGTGATCGGAACCGGCGCCTCGGGGGTGCAAACCATTCAGGAAGTTGCAAAGACCGCAGCCAAGCTCTATGTGTTTCAGCGCACCCCGAACTGGTGTGCGCCGCTGAACAACAGCAAAATCACCACAGAAGAACAACGGAACATCAAGGCCAGCTATCCAGAGATCTTTCGCAAGTGCCGTCAAACCAACGGCTGTTTTCTCCACCAGTCGGACCCACGCAACACCTTTGAGGTCAGTCCGGAGGAGCGCCTTGCCCACTATGAATCACTGTATGCAGCGCCAGGGTTCGGCATCTGGGTGGGCAGTTTCGCCGATACCCTAATCGACGAGGCAGCCAACGCTGAGATGAGCGCATTCGTCGCCGATAAGATTCGCTCGCGGGTCAAGGACCCGAAAGTTGCCGAACAACTGATCCCCACCAACCATGGTTTCGGAACCCGCCGGGTTCCCCTGGAAACGAACTACTATGAGGTTTACAACCAGGACAACGTTCATCTGGTGGACCTGCGGCAAACCCCACTCGAGTGTGTCACAGCCACAGGGATCCAAACGAGCACGACCCACTACCCGCTCGACATGATTGTCTATGCGACCGGGTTCGATGCTGTCACCGGTGCCCTGGACCGCATCGACATCCGTGGTCGCGGCGGCGTCAAACTGGCCGATAAGTGGGCTGACCGCGTCAGCACCTACCTGGGCATCCAAACCCGGGGATTCCCCAACCTGTTCACCTTGGTGGGTCCGCAAAACACGGCCACCCTCTGCAACATCCCGCGCTGCATCGAACAAAATGTGGACTGGGTGACAGCGGCTGTGGACCACCTGCGCCAACACGGCCACCGGCAGATGGAGCCGAGGGCCGAGTCGGAAGAGGAATGGACCTGTACCGCCGAAGCCATGATGCAGATGTCGCTGTTCATGAAGGTCAACTCCTGGATCTCCGGCGTCAACCTCAACGTGCCTGGCAAGGAACAACCGCGCTGCGTGGTGTACCCGGGCGGCGCGCCCGCGTACCGAACGCAGTGTGACGCCGAAGCCGCAGGCGGCTACACGGGTTTTTCACTCAGCTAGTGCGCAGCCAAACAGTATTGAATGGAGAATGGAGGCATGTCGCAGTTGCGCAACCACTGGCAAATCGGCCTCGCACTGACACTGACTGCCCTGTGGCTGCTGCTCGGTGCCCACTACATCATCAACGTCGTCGGTTGGGCCCGGTTCGTACAGCAGCCGGCTGACGCCATCGGCGGGTTTCTGGAAGGCAGTTTCGCACCCCTGGCCTTTTTGTGGCTCGTGGTCGGGTACTTCATCCAACAGCGCGCCCTCAAAGAAAACACCAAGGTCATCGAGCAGCAAGCCCGTCAGTCGCACCGTGACAGCTTCGTCAATACGTCCAATCTGGTCATGCGCGAACTTGGGGTGATCGCGGGATTCTTGTACATCTCAAGCCAAGGCCCGACGGGCAGCAACCGGCACACGGACAGCGAACTCAACGGGATGTGGAACCAGCTGGCCGCGGGCAACGACGCGGTGTTCTTGATTTTGCTTCTGCAGATGGACGCCGCGAATTTCGAGCCCAACGAATATGGCGAGTTGTACTTCGGCACAGAGGTCCGGCGGAAACACGCGGAGAACTTCATGTGCGCCTTCGAAAAGCTGCTCCGCCAAGCCAGGGAGGTGGACATCGATGGGCTGATCCAGGATGCCCTGATCGTCGGCACCGCCCAGGGTCTGTTCTACCAGCGCCTGCAGGCAACAGCCCGCACCGCTCAGGGTGCAATCAATTCCTGATCCAGATAGGCCGGGTCAAAACCAAAGAGTACGGCCGGGTCGGGCAACAGCAACTGCTCGTTTTTGTCTGGATATTCCAGCCGCGAGAGCAGGTCTTTGATCAGTGCCAAGCGGGCCACACGCTTGTTGTTGGCGTTGACCACAACCCAAGGCGCCAGCATGTGGTCGGTGCGCGCAAGCATCGCGTTGCGCGCCGCGCTGTATTCGTCCCACAGCTCCTGGGCCCGGTCATCAATCGGACTGCGTTTCCACTGCTTGAGGGGGTCTTTGCGCCGCTCCGCCAGGCGCTCGCGCTGGGTGTCTTTGTCGATATCAAGGTAATACTTCACCAACTGGATGTCCGAGCGCACCAGCATGGATTCGAAATCAACGACCGTTTCCATGAACTCCTGGTACTCCCTGTCGCTGCAAAACCCCATGACCCGCTCAACACCCGCGCGGTTGTACCAACTGCGGTTGAACAGCACGAACTCCCCAGCCGCAGGCAGGTGCGGCACGAACCGCTGGAAGTACCAGGTTGTGCGCTCCCTGTCGGATGGCTTGCCCAGTGCCACCACCCGAGTTTCCCGCGGGCTCAGGTGGGTGATGATCCGTTTGATGGTGCTGTCCTTGCCGGCAGCATCGCGCCCTTCCAACACCACCAGCAATTTACGTTCTGAAGCGATGATCGCACGCTGGGCCTTGACCAACTCAACGTGCAGCTTTTTCAATTGTTCTTTGTAGGGGGTTTTCTTCATACCAAATTCTCCCGCTCAAACTTCGCAGCATGGGCGTCCGTTGGTGGTTCGCAACAACCCGCCGCCACTGGGGTGCCTTCGCGGAGCGCTGTTCTCGCCGCACGGATGATTCCCAACGACGAGTGCAGAATCAATCCAGCGATCCCCAAACCGATCAGCAGGTCGGGCCAGGAAGCGCCCACCAACACCACCAGCCCAGCAGCAAGCATCACCCCCAGATTCGCCGCCATGTCGTTGCGGGCACACACCCAGCTGGCGTGCAGATTGATGTCGTCCCCCTTCTGGCGCGTGAGTGCAGCAAAACAAAACAGGTTGACTGCCAATGCCAGCGCGCCCATCCAGCCCATGGCGAGGGCATTGGGCTCGCTCCCCGTCAATGCACGCCGGGCCACATCGGCACAGACCAACAGCCCCAACACAAACTGCAAGCCGCCGTTGACCAACGCGGCACGGGCCTTGTGCACGGGAGCACGGCCCACCGCGTAGAGTCCGATTGAATAGACCGCGGCGTCAGCCAGCATGTCCAATGAATCAGCGATCAGACCGGTGGACTGGGCAAGCCACCCCACCGCGAACTCGATCACAAACATGAGCGCGTTGGCCACCAGCACCGCCCACAGCAAACGGCGCTGCCTGGCATCACGGGCTTCGGTCTCGCAGCAACTTGCCACTGGGCGCCTCGCGGATCAGGTTGTGTGCGCTATGCGCTGGGAATCACCAACACAAGGGTCAGGGTTTCGGTGCCAGGGTTGCGGTCGCCAAGCCCAGCGTTCGATAAATGCGCAAAGGACAGGCCAACACCAAAGCGAGGGCCACGCCAACTGAGTTCCAGCATACTGCGAAATTCGATGGAATGCCCGAGGTCCGACTTGTCCTCGGAGGTGTAGAGGCCTGGCGCAAAACTCGGTGTCAACACCCAGCCCGCGCCGAGTTCAAAGTCCCGGTACAGGCCGGCGCCAGCGTAGAGCGTATCGTCACTGAACTTCACCGTCGCCAGCCAGTCCAGGGGACTGTCCTGCCAAAGTGCGCGGCGCTCAACGACACCGAACACGTCTTGGTCCTCGTCCAGCACCCCAGCCGCGCCCATGCCGATCAGCCAGTCGGCGTCTGCGAGCGCGGGCATCGCCGCGCACGCCCAAAAGCTGCAGAACGCAGCGGTCTTAAACCAGCTCAACGCAATTCCTCACTTGCAGCTGCGCACAGGCCTACGCCGGAAGTGACCGGCCTACAAAACGGCGCTTACTCAGCGCGTTCGAGCGGCCACGAGGACCTGAGTGACCGAACGGTCGGTAAAGCGACGGGCGCACACAGGTCACAGCATTGCCCACAATGTAATCAAATTGTTACAGAAAACCGGGCTAGAGTTCCAGGGTAAGCGGCCCCGTCAGCACCCCTCAGCCACGGGTGTTGTCGCCATTTCGGCAGCCGCGACAGCTGGCGCGCACAGCCGAGCGAGCGCAGCTTGGGCAATGCGGGCATCGGCCAGCGCGCGGTGCGGGGCCAGCCCCAACCGGCGGGCAGCACACTGTTTCTCCCAGCGCCACCGCAGCTGCTGATGCTCGTTCAAGCAGGTAAACACCGATTCCAACCGAAAGCTCGGGTACCGGCTGGCTGCAGCGTACAGGCGGTGCAACCAACGGTGGTCATGCAGCCAGGCGTCGCAATACAGGGTTTGTCCAGTCAGCAAGGCGTCAAGCTGCGCCACCACTGCGGTGGGCGCCATTCCCTCCTGCACCGCCTGGCCACGGGGGATGCGGTGAATGCGCTCGGCGGCCGGGTCCCAAGCGATCCAGTCGGGCTCTGGACGAATCAGGGTCGCCCAATCTCGGCCATCGGGCAGGGCCACCGCCACCTCTATCGGGTAGCCGGGCGCGCCGAGGCCAGAAGCCTCGAAGTCGATAATTGCAACACCAGGGTCCACCGGCGCTCTCCATTGGATCCGGTTAGGGGGCACTGCACCCCCGACGGATGAATGGTGGGCGTATTCGATGGCAATTTCACGAACGGGTTACCGCGCCCAGAAGCGCGGGCGCCCATCGCCCCTAGTGGCGCCGCTGCACCAGGCCCCGGATCAACACAGAGAGTAAATAGGCTGAACCCGCGACCAGGATGATGGTGGCTCCGGCGGGCAGCCCAGGGGCATAGGACAACGCCAACCCGGCCGCATTAAACGCCAGCCCAAGCAGACTGGCGAGGGCCATCATCCACCCCAGCGTGCGCACGTACTGGCCCGCAATTGCAGCTGGCAGGGTGAGCATGGCAATCACCAGGATCAAGCCGACCATTTGAATCAACAGCACCACCGTCAGAGCGATGAGCACCAACAAGAGCAGGTAGAAAAAGGGGACCTGAAGGCCGCGCACGCGAGCGAATTCTTCATCGAACGCGACAGCCAAGAACTGCTTCTGGAACAGCGCCACGATGCCCAGTATGCACAGGTCCAACACCCCCATTCGCCACAGCTCACTGGCTGGAACCATGAGGATGTTGCCAAACAGGTAACTCATCAGGTCGACGCTGTACCCTGGGGTCTGGCTGATCATCACCACCCCAAGGGCCATGCCCACCGCCCAAAGCGCACCGATCGCAGTGTCTTCCTGCTGTCCCCAGTACAACTTGACCACTCCGATGAGCAGCGCCACCAACACGGCGCACAGCAGCGCTCCGTTCATGGGGTCGGCACCGAGAAAATACGCCACCCCCATGCCGCCAAGGACCGCGTGGGCGATCCCCCCGGCCAGATAGCCGATCCGCTTCACCACCACGTAACTGCCAATGACGCCGCAGGCAACGCTGACCAACAACCCGGCGATCAGGGCATGCTGTAGGAATGCGTGGGTTTTGAGCGCATCAATGAACAACAGCATCAATGCGGACCCTCCGCCTGTGTGTGGTGGTGCACCATGTGCATGGGGCGGCCGTACATGGCTTCGATGTCGTCTGCGGTGACCGCGCCGGCTGGGTGGCAAACCAAGCTGCGGTTCAGGCAGGCCACCCGGGTCACGTACTCCGAAACGAAGCCGACGTCGTGGGAAATCACAATGATCGCCATGCGTTCATTCAGCCGACGGAGCAGTTTAAACAAGGAGGCTTCACCGGGTTGATCCACGTTGGCCGTCGGTTCATCCAGCAACATCAGGCGCGGCCGGCTCATCAGGGCACGGGCGATCAACAACCGCTGCAGCTGCCCCCCCGACAGGTGCGCAATGGGCCGTCGGGCAAACTCCGCCAGACCGACTTCCCGCAGTGCCTGCGCCGCGGCCAAGCGATCCCTGCGCGTGAAACCCAACAGGCTCGGGCGCGAACCCAAACTCCCGGTGCACACCGCCCCTTCGACAGTGATGGGAAAATCTCGACTGAACGTCGGGAATTGGGGCACATAGCCCACCAGATCCCGCGCCTGCGCCGGTGTCCGCCCGTCGATGCGGATGCGGCCTCGCCATGGGCGGTGGAGTCCCAGCAACAACTTGAAGAGCGTGCTCTTGCCCGACCCATTGGGGCCCACCAGAGCAACGAATTCATGGCTACCCACTTGCCAGTTGATGCTCTCCAGAAGCGCCCGGCCCTCAAAGCCGAAATCAAGATTTTCGACCACCAGGACCGGCGACTCAGCGCGCATCGAAGTGCTCTGTCAACAGATCGCCGAGGCGGCTCAAGCTCGCAATGCAATCAGGGCTCAGCGGGTCCACCTCAAGGGTTCTCACCCCGGCAGCGGCGGCCACTTTACGCGCCACAGGTGCACCGAACTGTGCCTGGACCAGCACCACGGGGTCCTCAAGTTGTTCCAGTCGATCCAGCAGGCTGGCAAGGTGGCGAGCGCTTGGAGCCTTTCCGTCCAGCTCGATGGCCAACTGGTGGAGCCCATAGGCATCGGCGAAGTAGCCATAGGTTGGATGAAACACCACGAAGCTGCGGCCGCGGTGGAGCGACAAGCGCTCGCGCAACGCTTCGTCCAGGGCATTCAGTTCAGTCACCAGGGCAGCGTGGCGCGCACGCAACGCCGCGGCTGCTGACGGATGGCGCGTTTCAAGTGCCACCAGGATCCGGTCTGCCTGTTGGCGCAAAAGCTGGGGCGCAAGCCAGATGTGGGGGTCAAGCGCCTCGACCTCACCGTGGTGACCCGCATGCTCGTGGCGATGATCAGCGTCCATCGGACGGCGCTGTATCCCTTCCCCCTGGTCAACGACAGGCAACTCCGGCGCCAGTTCGCGAAGCCGTGCCAGCCAGTGGCGTTCAAAGGGAACCCCGATGGAAAAATACAGGTCTGCCTGCACCACTTCAGCGAGCTGGCGCGCGCTCGGCTCGTAGGTGACGGGGCTCTGGCCTGGCGCCACCACAACCAGGGCGCGAACCTCAGGGCCTGCGATGCGCTCGACCAGGCACCGCTGCGGCGCAATGCTCATGGCCACGGTCAGCTCCGGCCCAGCGAGCGCTGGCCCTGCGGCCAGCAGCGCGAAAACCCAATCCGCCCAGAGTACGGCTGCTGCCCGCCTTGCAAAATCGCCCATCGATTGCGCCACCGGTATTGTCGACAAACCCGCCATCCTACCGCAAAAGGACCACGGAGTTGCTGATCCATCACCCGTGGCCATTCCCCTGTCGATGCGAGATCTGTGCGCACAGACAGCCCAATGGGCCGATGTTACAATGCGCCGTCGACGTATTCTGCGACACTCTGCAACAGACCGACCGGACCAGGGCCCTGCCCTCCGGTTGCGGGCCAGTGCCCCTCGCTGCAACCCAGCGTGATCGCGCCCTTTCGAGTGGCGCCCAGCACCAACGCCTGCCGGGTCGTTCAACTGATAACAATCCACCTAATAAGGAGTGCACACCCGATGAGTATCAAAGGGAAAGCCTTTATTGCCGGGGTCTTCGAACACCCTGGCCGGGAGCTGCCCGACAAGTCGCTCGCGCAGATCCACGCCGAGCTCGCCAAAGGCGCGCTCGAAGATGCCGGCCTGACCAAAGACGATGTTGACGCGTACTTTTGCGCCGGCGACGTCCCCGGTCTCGGCGCCATTTCCATTGCCGACTACATGGGCCTGCAGCTGAGCTACACGGACACCACTGAAACCGGTGGCTCGTCCTACATCTGCCACATCGGGCACGCCGCAGCCGCGATCGCCGCCGGCAAATGCAAGGTGGCCCTGGTCACCCTCGCTGGCAAGCCGCGGTCAGAAAAGATGAAGGTGGGCACCGGCTCCCGCGCAATGGGTGGGACGGATGCTCCCGAAATCGGCTTTGAGGCCCCCTTCTGGCCCAGCACTGCAAACATGTACGGCATGGCCGCAATGCGCCACATGCATGAATACGGTACCACCAGCGAGCAGCTCGCCTGGATCAAGGTCGCGGCCTCTCAGCATGCCCAGTACAACGAGCATGCCCTGCTGCGCAACGTGGTCACGGTGGAGGACGTCGTCAATTCGCCCATGATCTCCGATCCATTGCACCGTTTGGATTGTTGTGTCATCACCGATGGCGGCGGCGCCATGGTGATCGTCAGCCCCGAGATTGCGAAAGACCTCAAACGCCACAGCGTCAAGGTGCTGGGCCACGGGGAATCCCCCAAGCACGTGGGTGGCGGGCGCGTCGATCTGACCTACACCGGTGCGGTGTGGAGCGGACCCCGCGCGTTCGAAGAAGCCGGCGTCAAGCATGCCGACATCGATTACGCGTCGATCTACGACTCCTTTACGATCACCGTGCTGGAAACCCTGGAAGACCTCGGGTTTTGCGAGAAAGGCCAAGGCGGTAAGTTCGTGTCTGACGGCAACCTCATCTCAGGTGTCGGCAAGCTGCCGTTCAACACCGACGGCGGCGGGCTTTGCAACAACCACCCTGCCAACCGTGGCGGCATCACCAAGGTGATCGAGGCCGTGCGTCAACTGCGCGGCGAAGCCCACCCGAAAGTTCAGGTTCCCAACTGTGAAATCGCCCTCGCCCACGGCACAGGCGGCTCGATCGGAACCCGCATGGGCAGCGCCACCGTCATCCTGGGGAGAGAATAATCATGAGCGAAATGAAATACCAAAGCCCTGTCGTCAACCCCGAAACCAAGCCATTCTGGGACGCCACTGCCGAAGGCAAGTTCCTACTTAAAAAGTGCAACGACTGCGGCGAGTTCCACTACTACCCGCGGGCCCTTTGTCCCTTTTGCTTCAGCGACAAGACAGAATGGGTCGAGTCCAAAGGCACAGGCACGGTGTACACCCACAGCACCATGCGCCGTGCACCGGTCCCCTTCTGCCTGGCCTACGTCACCCTGGATGAAGGCCCGACCATGATGACCCACATTGTGGACTGTGACCTGGAGCAGGTGGCCATCGGCAAGCCGGTGAAGCTGGTCTTGAAAGAAACCGACGGCGACGCGAAGCTGCCCTGCTTTACCCTTGCCTAGCGCAGGGGAAAGCACTGAAAAACCCGGCCCAGCGCCGGGTTTTTTTTCGCGCAACAACCACCGATTCAACGCCCGGCGGGGTCGAGCCGCACCCGGGCCAACAGCAGCATACCGGGAACGAACAGCAGCAGAAGCGCAAGCATTCCGAGCCGGCTGTCACCAGAATACATGGCGACGGCACCGACCAGTGCTGGCCCAATGACCGCCGCAAACTTACCCAGCATGTTGTACAGACCGAAGTATTCAGCCGCACGCTCCTCTGGAATCAGCCGGGCATAGAGCGAGCGGCTAAGCGCCTGCACGCCACCCTGGACCAGCCCCACCACCGCAGCCAGAAGATAAAACTCCGTGGCTGAATCGAGCACGTAGCCCCAAAGCGTAACCGCGAGGTACACGCCAAGTCCCAGAAACAGCCCGCCCCGCGTGCCGAGCACACGCGCCAAAACAATGAAACCAAGCGCCGCAGGGAAGGCCACAAATTGGGTGATCAAAATCGCCAGCACCAGATCTTGCGAGGCCAAGCCGAGGGCCATCCCATAGTCCACGGCCATGCGGATGACCGTATCGACGCCATCGATGTACAGCCAGTAGGCGAGCAGAAACACCCACACCTCCGGCCGCGCGCGCAGGTCGCGCAAGGTATCGGCCAACTGTCCGAAAACCCCGACGGTGGCGCGCACGGGCAGCGGGGCGGCTTCGCGCACCCGCAGAAAAAGCGGCACGGCAAAGAGCCCCCACCAAAGCGCCACGCTTGCGAACGCCAAGCGCGTGGCGGCATCCGCCGAACCGACCCCGAACCATTGGGGCTTTGCGATCAGCACAAGATCAAAGGCGAACAACAGCCCTCCACCGAGGTATCCGAATGCGTACCCCAGCGCGGACACCCGATCGTATTCCGCGGGCCGAGCCACATCGACCAGCAGGGCGTCATAGCAAATGTTGCCGCCGGCAAAGCCCAGGTAACCCACCACAAACAAGCAGGACGCGGCCCACCAGGACCCCGCATCGGCGAGGGCCAGGCCAATGCATGCGCCCACGCCCATCATCAAAAACAACCCAAGCAAACGTTTCTTTGCCGCCCAGCGGTCCGCCAAAGCACCGATCAGCGGTGCCGCACTGACCACGACCAGGGTGGCCACCGCATTGGTCATCCCGAGCCGAAACGTGCTCTCCGTGGCCGGCACGCCTTGGTTCCACACCTCTTTGTACATCACTGGAAACAAGGCGGTGAGCACCACGACAGCAAAACCGGAGTTGGCCCAGTCGTACAGCGCCCACCGAATCTGCTCGGGCTGCACCGACCGGCGCCCGTCGGCTGGCTTCGGATCAAAGGTTGACATGGTAGAGACTCAGCGCAAGCGGGGGGTGAGGCGTTAAAACCACTGCCGGGTTTGGCGCCTGGGCTGTTCCAGGTGCTGCTGAACATAGCCTTTTCGTGCAAGCAGGGGCGCCAGCACCAGGCCCGCGATGAAGCCTCCCACATGGGCCCAAAACGCCACTCCAGCCTGACCTCCTGATAGCGACGGCAACCCACCGAGCAACTGCAGGAAGAACCAGTACCCCAGCATGAAGACCGCGGGCACGCCAATCCGCGTGATCAGGAAGCCAAGCACCACCAGCATTTGCACGCGGGCCTTCGGATAAAGCACCGCATAGCCTCCCATGACCGCTCCGATGGCACCGGATGCGCCCACCATCGGCACCGCACTGCCCGGATCGGTCGAGGTTTGGGCTGCCGCTGCGGCCAGCCCACCCAGCAAATAAAACGCAAGAAAGCGCTTGGCGCCCATGGCATCCTCGACGTTGTCACCAAACACCCAGAGAAACCAAAGGTTGCCCACGATGTGCAGCCAGCTGCCATGCATGAACATGGAGGTAAGTGGAGTGAGCCACGCGGTGTCCAGCGGTGGCATACAGAGGTACTGGCTGCCCACTGTTATGGGCACACCAGCAGGCAGATCACCCAACAGGGCCGCCGGAATTAACCCAAACCGGCACACAGATTCCGCCAGATCGCGCTGTGCTCCAAATCCTTGGAGACCTACCCACGCCATCAGGTTCAGCGCGATCAGCGCAATGGTCACCCAGGGTGTGCGCACACTCGGGTTTTCGTCGTAAAGCGGGAACACCCTTAACTGCTACCGCGCCTGCGCCCTGGGCCAAGCTCCCTTGACTAGATTCGATCCAGCATGTGCTCGGCGCTGCTGACCTCGAAGCTGCGCCCTTCCTCGACCTGCAGGTCTTTAATGACGCCATCTTCCACCAGCATCGCGTAGCGCTGCGAGCGAACGCCCATCTGCATCGGTGTCGCGTCCAGCTCCAGTCCCATTGCTTTGGTGAACTGGGCGTTGCCATCGGCCACCAGACCCACCTTTCCGGCCGCGCCGAGCGCCTTGCCCCAAGCATCCATCACGAACGCGTCGTTGACCGACAGGCAGAGAATCTCGTCGATCCCCTTGGCGGCGATGGAATCGGCTTTGGCGATGTAACCCGGCAGGTGTTGGCCACTGCACAGCGGCGTAAAGGCACCCGGCACCGCGAACAGCAGCACTTTCTTTCCCTTGAACAGCTCCTCACTCTGCGCGGGCTTTGGCCCCTCGGCGGTGGCCAATGTGACCGTGGCGCTTGGAATTTGGTCTCCTACAGAACGTGCCATGGCGAATCTCCTCTGGTGCAGTTGAAATCGATACCGGCTGGCGCGCTCAACGCCACCATCTGCCTACACTGCCTGAAATTCACGCGCGGATACAGTCGACGCGACCGCAGCAGGCCGCAAACCGGGTGCTGAGCTGTCATTTTTTTTTACAGTTGCCTGCCGCCGGTTGTGGCTGTCACCGACAACCCATTGAACCCAATGGCAATTATTAAATGGTATGAGTTTTGCTTCGGCTTGATTTCAAGCAAAAACCTCACTCTTTGCGAGGGATTGGTCCCATGAAGAACCGCACTCAGCGCCTGCGCATCGCTCTGGTGGTGACGACACTCACCCTGGCCACTTCCGCCCAAGCGGTCGAGGTCTTGTTCGCCCACACCCTTAACCTCTCCCACCCCTACCACAACGACGGCAACGAGCTCGCCGGCTACGTCAACTCGCTTGCTGGGTACAACGTCACCATCCGCAACCTGGATGATGCGGTGTACAGCGACTACGCGAGCTTTGATCAAGTCTGGGTGTACGACTTGTACGGGGGGGCCAACAACAACGCAACCCAAGCCGCCAACTACGCCAACATTGGAGCCTGGTACAATGGGTTGGATGCGGCTCAGAAAAACCTGATCGCCGACGGGCGCATCATATCCTCAGCCTGGGCAAACGAAAGTGCCTGGATTCAGAACTATGCCTTGGAGCTCATGGACAACGGTCGAACCGGTGGCTTGGTCTTGGGAACAGACCACGACTACTACGTGGCTGGCATCAATGAAATCAACGCCACCATCGACATCAATCCATTTGCCGGGAATCTGAGCTCTCAGGTCGCTGTGGTCGACCCCAATTCGCCACTCTACACTGCGGCTGGCGTGTTTGGCTGTGGGCCAGGTCAGCAGTGCGTCAGGGACAATTCGAGCCCGAGCTATGCACCCGCAGGCCTGCAACCCAACGGCCAAACGCTGACGCCGGTCGCCTACCATGGCACGGTATCCGACGCCTGGGCGAATGCTGCCATCTCCTCTACCTTGGGCAGCTCCACCTTTGGTACCTGTGGAAACCCCGGGCAACCGCCCTGCGACAACAGCGTGCCCGAACCCAATGCACTCGGTTTGTTCGCGCTGGGGCTCGGCTGCGCTGGATGGGTCCGCCGCCGCAAGGCCCAGCGCCACTAAATGGCGATCTAAACGCGAAATAGGTGCCGGGCGCAGCGGCGTCAGATCTGCTTCACCTTGGGTTCACGCACCCAAAACCGCAGCGCGCGGCACTGTTGAATGAAGTCGTCCGCTGACGACTCGTCCTCAAGTGCAATGCAGCCAGCGTCCATCGCCTCGACAAGCCCAACGGCTCGGAACAACGGCATGGCATCCGGTGCGTACGCAATGAACTTGCAATGCGCGAATGCGTCGGACACGAAGTCTCGCGCCGTGGCTTCCTGGGCCAGCGTCTTCGCGCCGGATGCACTCAGCAGCACAGCGACAGCGTCATATAACACCGATGGGCCACCATTGACCTTTTCGTCGGCTGCAACCCGCTCCCCGTTGCTGTCATGCACCCCGCCCACAGTCGGGGCGACCACAACCACCTCGGCGCCTTCATCGTTTACAGCCTTGCGCAGCCAGCCGAGTTGGTCCGCCGACACGCCGTCACTGACCAAAATTGCGACCTTCCGACCTGCAAAGCTTGATGGGCCATTGTTCAAGATGCTGAGCGCAGGAGATGCCTTGAGGTCCCTGATGGGTTGACGTGCCGGCTCTGCAGGAGGAGGCAATTCGTCGATTCCAAGGCCCTCAGCAACGCCCTCAGCGAGCGCTGCGTCGATCACCCGCAGGTGAGCAACCACGCGCCGACGGATTGCCAAGGTGTTCACTTTGCTCAACTCAAACACAAGGGCATCGCGCATGTGGCCTTGCTCGACCGGGGTTTGGCTGCAATAGAATTGACGCGCTTGACTGTAGTGATCCGCAAATCGCTCGGGGCGCACCCGCATTTTGTCACCGCCTTCCGGCGCATTGTGGTGGCGGAAGCCTTGACGCGGGGATTCCCTCGGACCCACATCGGCGTCCCATGAATTCGGCTCGTAGTTGACCCTTCCAGTCGGATTGCGCATGGCCATGTGGCCGTCTTGCTGAAACAGGTGAACAGGGCACTTGGGGGCATTGATGGGCAGGTGGGTGAAGTTGGGGCTTCCCAAGCGTTTCAACTGGGTGTCGAGGTAGGAGAAGTTCCGACCCTGCAAGAGAGGATCATTGGTGAAATCGATCCCTGCCACAATGTTCTGGGTGCAAAAAGCCACCTGTTCGGTTTCGGCGAAAAAGTTGTCGACACATCGGTTCAGCACCATTTTCCCGATGGGTCGCACCGGCACCTCCTCTTCCGGAATCAGCTTGGTGGCGTCCAGCACATCGAAGGGAAAACGGTCTACAAACGCCTCGTCGAACACCTGCACGCCCAGCTCCCACTCCGGAAACTGGCCGGACTGAATGGCATTCCAGAGGTCCCGTCGGTGGAAATCCGGATCTGCACCGTTGATCTTCATGGCCTCGTTCCACATCACAGACTGCAGGCCCTGCAGCGGCTTCCAGTGAAATTTCACGAATTGGGCCTCATTCTTGGCGTTGACCAACTTGAACGTGTGCACCCCGAAACCTTCCATGAAGCGAAAGGATCTGGGGATCGCCCGGTCGGACATGGCCCACATCACCATGTGCATCGCTTCTGGCATCAAGGAAACGAAATCCCAGAAGTTGTCGTGGGCAGTCTGGGCCTGGGGAAACCCCCGATCCGGCGCCACTTTCGCAGCGTGGATCAGATCGGGAAACTTGATTGCGTCCTGGATGAAAAACACCGGAATGTTGTTCCCAACCAGGTCCCAGTTGCCGGTCTGGGTGTAGAACTTAACCGCGAAGCCACGCACATCCCGCGCCAAATCGAACGAGCCTTTATTTCCCGCAACCGTCGAGAAACGCACGAACACCGGCGTCTTTTCTCCCGGGCGCTGAAACAGATCTGCGCAGGTCAAGTCCTGCAGGCTCGTGTAGTTCTCAAAGTGACCGTGCGCGCCGTACCCCCGCGCATGCACCACCCGCTCCGGGATGCGCTCATGGTCGAAATGAAACAACTTTTCTCGAAAATGAAAGTCTTCCAATAGACTGGGGCCTCGAACCCCGATCGAAAGGGTATTTTGGTTATCGGCAACGGGAGTGCCTTGCTGGGTGGTGAGTGCGGTTTGATCCTCGCCGGCCGATTGGTGGGTGGCCCCACCGGGTCCCTGTGCCAGGGCAAGGCCGTCAATTTGAATGTCGAGGCGGTGGTCGGGGTTGGCGGTGCCTTCTTCTGACCTGCTCATCTGCTGTGCTCCGCTGGCTCTGCGT
>DHQM01000219.1 GCA_002408105.1 Gammaproteobacteria bacterium UBA5338
ACGAAGAGTTGATTCCCGGCGAAGCCGTCGCCGGGAATCAACTCTTCGTTTGCCAGTGGAACCTCGTTGAACACAGCGGTCCCGTATTGGAACTCGGGCATGACCGCTGCGGGTGGACGCGCCTGGATGGAAACCCCCGTCCGGTCGGCGGAAAAATGGGCGAGGCGCATGCGCTTGCGCCCGTCCGCGAGCTCTCCGGCATGGGCCAGCACCAGGAGCTGCTGCGCCAACGCGCCGCCTGATACGTAGCTCTTGGTTCCGTTCAGCGTCCAGCCACCGTTGGCGTTCGGCTCCAACCGGGTATGGATTTGTTTCGGACTCTTGCCGGTGGCCTCGCTGACGAGCAGCGCCCTCCATTGCATTCCGTCCAGCGCGGTGAACTCTGCCCGCAGTGCGTTTTGGTAACCGGAAGCAAAGGCATGGGCCACGCACTCGGCCATGGCACCGCCTCCAACGGCGGCGGCGATCGGGTCACATGCGGGCAGCCTGTCTTGCGTAAAGGCCTGACAGTACTGGGACCACCAAGCCGGCAGGTCGCCTGCGGGCATCGTGCCCCAGGCGCTGGCGAGGAGCCAATCGATGGTGGCCTGGGTGGTTTGGGTCATTGTGCCTGTCCTGCGAAAACGGGAGTTCGGCATTGCAACACAGTCCGATGGGCGGATCCACAGTGTGCGCAAGGTCACAAAACCCCCACGCAGTCCGGCGTTCGTTCGCCACTGGTCTGCAATGTTGTACCGCCGGTCGCGGGGCACCGGTCAACGCCTCGGGCTCCGCCTAAGTTTGCATTAGGTCGAAAGTAGGAGGAGCCATTGGATGATCAGTCCAATAAACAGGCAGGTTCAGGGGTTCACCATCATCGAGCTGATGTTGGTGTTGGCAGTCGTCGCCGTGATGGCGGTGGTGGCGGTCCCCGCGTTTGATCAGAGTGTCGAGCGCAACCAAATCACGAGCCAGGTCATGGCATTGCAACGGGGGCTGGCCTTGGCCCGCAGCGAGGCCGCGCGACGTGGCGGCCCTGTGTCCGTGTGTCAAAGCGCCGATCAGGTTGGCTGTGGTGGATCCTGGTCCCAGGGCTGGCTGGTGTTCTTCGATCCGGACGGCGACGGCACTGTCGATGCAGGCGAGGAAGTCATTCGTGTGGGGACAGGACAAGGGCAGACCAATGTCGCGATGGCCGGGCCCGTCTCGACAGCATTTGTCCTCTTCTCCAGCAATGGGTTCTCCAATCAGTCAGCGACCTGGACGGTCTGTCCAAACACTGGTGGGGCTGAAAAGGCACGGGGACTCGTGGTCGAGAACTCAGGCTTGCTGCGGCGCACAGTTGACGGTGACGCGGATGGCGTACACGAAGGCACAGGAGGCGCACTCACATGTCCCTGATCACGCAATTCGCCACCAGCTGCAACAGCCGCAGGCCCCGGGTGGCGGTGGGATTCACATTCATTGAGGTGTTGGTGGCTCTGGTGATTTTCTCAGTGGGGCTGCTCGGTCTCGCCGCACTGCACGCCACCGCCATCCGGCTCAATGGCGAGTCCTTTTACCGCACCCAGGCCTCCATACTCGCCCATGATCTGGTCGATCGCATGCGAGCCAATCGGACCGAAGCGCTCGGAAGCAATGCATACCTCAACGTGTTCGGTGACGTGGCAGCGGACTTCACCGCCTGCTCGGTGTGCGCAAGTGCCTCCGCTGTCGCGGACAACGACCTCAACGAATGGAAATCCGCCCTGGCAGCGGCACTGCCAGCCGGAACAGGCTCGGTTGCGGTCGTTGCGGCGGGCCCGAACCCGGTCTATGCGATTCGCGTGCGCTGGGATGAGGAGCGGGGCTCCGGCCCGGTCAAAGAGTTTGTGTTGCGGAGTGAAATCTAATGTGTCCTAGCCACTTTGATCGTCCCGGTCCTGGGTCACAGAAAGGCCTGACTCTCATTGAACTGATGGTCGCGATGGTGGTGGGACTGGTGCTCATGACCGGTGTCATCCAAATCCTGATGGGCTCGAAAGACGGCATGCGCTGGCAGGAAGAGCTCGCTCGAATTCAAGAGAATGGACGGTTCGCACTGCACCTGTTGCGGCAAGAGGTTCGCGAGGCGGGGTACTCTGGGTGTAATCCTGTTGTGACGAACCTGCTGAACCCAGCCGGTGTGGGTTACACCCCAACTTTGTTCGAGTTGAATGCACCGGCCACGGGGTGGGAGTTTGGTGGTACCGCCAGCGGCGATACCTACAGTCTGGCGTCCACTAACCCTGTTGGTGTGGGCGTATCGAGCTGGGATGACGCGGCAGGGAGCGACCTTGATGCGAGTCTGCAAGACCTGGTTGTTCCCGGAACCGATGTGGTCGTCGTCAAACGAGCTGCCGCGCTGGCAGGGGTGACTGCCAGTGGAAATACCCCAGCCAATGCCAACACCATCAACTTGACGTCCGCGAGTGGAATCGCCAAGGGCACCATATTGATGATTTCGGATTGTTCGGGTGCGGATGTTTTTCAGAATCGATCCAACGCCTCAGCGAACAACGTGACCCGTGGCGCATCCAACAACAACCCGGGGCCGGGGAACGTGAACCCGGGGGCCAACCAGTTCAGTCACAGGTACCAGGCCGACGCGGAAATCTACACAGTTGCGGTGACCACCTTCTACGTTGGCGTTGGTGCCGGCAATGAGCCGACCCTGTACCGCATCGATTACAACTCCGGCTCGGCGGGAACACCGGTCGCCATCGTTCAGGGCATCGAGAATCTTCAAGTGCTCTACGGCTTGGATCTGTCGGGAGATGAAGTTCCCGAACGCTATGTCACTGCCGATGGCATCGGCGCCAACACCGACCAGGTGGTTGCGGTCAAAGTGGCCATGCTCATGCGCTCGCTTGCTGCGGTGGATCCGACCAATCCAACTTCGCAAACGTTCAACCTGCTCGGCACTGACGTGGTAACCCCCGCAGATGGGCGCGCCAGACGCCTGTTGAGCTCGACGATCAAGCTGCGCAATCGAGGTGAACTTTGATGAACCGCATGCAACGAAACACTCCGCTGGACTTGCACCGTCAACAGGGTGCGATTCTCCTCGTCGGTCTGGTGGTGCTGTTGTTGATGACCATCATTGGCGTGGCAGTCATGGACGGAAATGCCATGGGTGAGCGCATGGCTGGAAACTACCGAGAGCGGCAAATCGCGTTTCAAGCAGCCGAGGCCGCCTTGCGCGAAGGTGAGCGCCTGGTGTTGGCGACCAACGGTTGGCAGGGGCTGGTCGCGGATGACTGCACCAACGGCTACTGCACGGCCAGAAAACTCGATGCAGCCTATGCTGCCAGCATCGGGATTGATGACTGCGCGAATGCCAACAATCTGGAAGACCGATGGGTCGACATTGCCGGCTGTACGGGAAGCCTCAATGTGTGGTCCAACGCGGCGCGCCACCGCGTGTACTCCAACACGGTGATCAACGAGGTGAGTACCCAGGCACGGTATATCGTTGAGCTCGTTGGAAACTTCATCGAACCGCCCAATGACATCACCACCTGTCCTGACCCCCTGGTCGCCGACATTTGCCCAGATGTGTTCCGCGTTACGGCGCTTGGCACCGGCGGTGCCGATACGACACGCGTGGTGTTGCAAAGCACCATTCGCAAGCCCCTCTAGTTCGAAGGAGATTCTGACCATGAAAGCGTTCTTTCGTCGAATTGGAGCCGGCACATTGCTAGGGGCTTTGCTTGCACCAAGCGTTGGATTCGCGCAGGTGTCCTCAGATCAGGCCGCTGACTTTGTCGCACTTCCGCCGGTCACCACACCCAGTACACCCCCACTGGTGATGCTGGCGATGTCTGTGGACCATGAGCTGTTCAAGAAAGCCTAC
>DHQM01000167.1 GCA_002408105.1 Gammaproteobacteria bacterium UBA5338
GGGCCCACCCCGGGGTGGGCCCGTTGCCACTCTTGAAAGTCCTGCGCGCCGCCGCGGTGGGCCAGCCAGCGCATGATGACCTTGTTGCGGTCGATCAACTGTTGGCGGTAGATGCCGAGGTTCTGGCGGGGTTTGTTCGGCCCGCGCGTGATCACCAGGGCCCAGGTGATCAGTGGACCGGCGTCGTCCGGCCAGCAGGTTTGCACTGGCAGCTGCCCGAGGTCGACTTCAGTCTCGGTGTGCACCACCTCTTGGCAAGGGGCGCTGCGCAGCTGCTTGGGTGCCAGGTTGATCGCCTGGCGCAGCAGAGGGAATTTCTCCCAGGCGTCTTTCAGCCCTGTGGGTGGCTCCGGCTCCTTCAGGCTGGCGAGCACCTCGCCGATCGTGCGCAGCGCGTTCGGATCTTCTTCGCCCATGCCGAGTGCAACCCGGCCGACGGTGCCAAACAGGTTGCCCAGTACAGGAATCTCGTATCCGCGGGGATTTTCGAACAGCAGGGCCGGTCCATCGCGCACCAGAGTGCGACGACAGATCTCCGTCATTTCCAGGTTCGGGTCGATCTCATGGGAGATGCGTGTGAGTTCTCCCCGGCGCTCCAGGGCGTCTATGAACTCGCGCAGGTCCCGGTAGCGCATCCGGCGCTATTTGCGCTTCATTGAAGCGAAAAACTCGTCGTTGGTCTTGGTTTGCTTGAGCTTGTCGATCATGAACTCAATGGCGTCAATGTCTTCCATGGAGTTGATCAGCTTGCGCAGAATCCAGATGCGCTGCAGCTCTTCTTCGGTGGTGAGCAGCTCTTCCCGGCGGGTTCCAGAGCGGCGAATGTTGATCGCCGGATAGACCCGCTTCTCGGCAAAGCGCCGATCCAGGTGGATCTCCGAGTTGCCGGTGCCCTTGAATTCTTCGTAAATCACCTCGTCCATTTTGGACCCAGTGTCGACCAGGGCGGTCGCGACAATGGTGAGGCTGCCGCCTTCCTCGATGTTCCTTGCGGCGCCGAAAAAGCGCTTGGGTCGCTCGAGCGCGTGGGCGTCGACCCCACCGGTGAGTACCTTGCCAGAGGAGGGCACCACGGTGTTGTAGGCGCGGGCCAGTCGGGTGATCGAGTCGAGCAGGATGACCACGTCTTTCTTGTGCTCAACCAGGCGCTTGGCTTTTTCGATCACCATTTCGGCGACCTGGACGTGGCGTGCAGGTGGCTCGTCGAAGGTGCTGGCAACCACCTCGCCACGGACCATCCGCTGCATCTCGGTGACTTCTTCGGGGCGCTCGTCGATCAACAGAACGATCAGATAGCATTCCGGGTTGTTGCGGGCGATTGAATGGGCCACGTTTTGCAGGAGCAGTGTCTTGCCGGCCTTGGGGGGCGACACAATCAGCGCCCGCTGACCTTTGCCGATCGGACACACCAGGTCGATGATGCGGCCGGAGATGTCTTCGGTACTCCCGTTGCCGCTTTCCATGATCAGCCGTTCATCGGGAAACAGCGGGGTCAGGTTCTCGAACAGGATCTTGTTCTTGGAGTTTTCGGGCCGGCTGAGATTGATTTCATCGACCTTGAGCAAGGCAAAGTAGCGTTCGCCGTCTTTGGGCGGGCGGATTTTTCCGGAAATCGTGTCGCCAGTGCGCAGGTTGAAACGCCGGATCTGGCTGGGCGACACGTAGATGTCGTCGGGACCTGCAAGGTAAGAGGAGTCTGCCGAGCGGAGAAAGCCGAAGCCATCCTGCAGTATTTCCAGAACCCCATCGCCGTAGATGTCTTCACCGCCTTTGGCGTGTTTTTTCAAAATGGTGAAGATGATGTCTTGCTTGCGTGAGCGTGCCAGGTTTTCCAGGCCCATGCCGGAGGCAATGGACAGCAGCTCAGGGATGGGCTTGGTCTTGAGTTCAGTTAAATTCATAAGCAGGAAAATGCAGGATTAGAAGAAGCGGAGACGTCGGCAGGAGATGACCGACGGGCGGAGGCCCGGTCTGGACGGCGTGGTATTAGGAGTAGAAAACGGGTAAGGCTAGTTTTACGCGAAAATGTATCACCGCAGTGGCGGCGCGTCCACTTGAACCTGCGCCGCCCACCCGGGGCAAATTATAGGTTGCTATCGACAAACGTCGAGAGTTCGGACTTCGACATCGCGCCCACCTTGGTGGCTTCCACGTTCTCACCTTTGAACAGCATCAGTGTTGGAATCCCACGAACGCCGTATTTGGCCGGGGTGGATTCGTTGTCATCGATGTTGATTTTGCACACTTTCAGCTTGTCTGCGTATTCGTCGGCAATTTCGTCCAACACCGGGGCGATCATCTTGCACGGTCCGCACCAGGGCGCCCAGTAGTCCAACAGGACGGGCACGTCCGACTTTAGGACTTCAGTCTCAAAAGTGCTATCGGTCACATGCACGATGCGTTCGCTCATGTCGAAGGGTCTCCATCGGTTCGAAATCTGCGGCGAGCCGCCAAGGTGCGCTGGCGGGCAGTGCGGGCGCGGGTGTTCGGAGTAAGAAGCAGCGATCCCGCTAATTATGGGGCTTTGACGGTCAATTTCAACTGTTTGTGCCGTTCAGGTCGTGCAGCCGCTCGGCAACCGACTTGGCAAAGTAGGTGAGAATCGCATCCGCTCCGGCGCGCTTCATGGCCAGCAGGGACTCAAGCACGGCGCTCTCGCCGAGCCAGCCATTGCCGATCGCCGCCTGCAGCATGGCGTACTCGCCGCTGACCTGATACACCGCTGTCGGCACGGCGAATTCCTGCTTGATGGCGTGGACCACATCCAGGTAAGGAAGACCAGGTTTGACCATGACCATGTCGGCGCCCTGCTCCAAATCCATCGCGACTTCATGCAGCGCCTCATTGAGGTTGGCTGGGTCCATCTGGTAGCTGCGCTTGTCGCTGGCGCCGAGGTTGGCCGCCGAACCGACCGCCTCTCGGAACGGCCCGTAGAACGAGGACGCGTACTTGGCGGAATAGGCGAGGATGGCGGTGTCTGAGTATCCGGCGTCTTCAAGCGCCAGGCGAATGGCGCCGATGCGCCCGTCCATCATGTCCGAGGGTGCCACCATGTCGGCACCCGCTTCGGCCTGTGACAGCGCCTGGCGCACCAGGATGTCGACCGTCAGGTCGTTAAGGACTCGACCGTTCTCGTCAATGACGCCGTCCTGTCCATGGCTGGTGAAGGGGTCGAGGGCGACGTCTGCGATCAGGCCGAGTTCGGGAAAATGCGATTTGAGGGCCCTGAGGGCCTTTTGGGTGAGCCCGTTCGGGTTCCAGGCCTCCGCGCCATCTGCGGACTTGAGTTCGGGTGGTGTCACCGGGAACAGCGCGATGGCGGGAATCCCCAGCTTCACCAAGGTTTCCGCCTCAGTGAGGAGCCCATCAATGCTGAGCCGCTCCACTCCCGGCATTGACGCAACGGCTTCGCGGCGGCCGGTGCCCTCCAGCACAAACACCGGGTAAATCAAGTCATCGCAGGAGAGCCCATTCTCTCGCATCAGCCTGCGGCTGAAGGCTTGAGCGCGAAGCCGGCGCGGGCGGTGAAGCGGATGCGGGCGGGAAGGGATCGGTGGCATGCGGTGCTCAAAGTGGTGGTGCAACAACGCAATGGTAGCGGCATCCAAGGTGATCACCAAGGCCGCCATCGCCTAGACTCGCCCACTGGGCTCAGCCCGTTGGACAGATCAACACGAGGCAAACAATGGAATCGAAACCGCCTGTCAGCCGCTGGTTGCTGGCCGCTCTGCTGGTTGGAGCCCCGCTGTGTTTTGTGGTGTTTGACCTGGGTCAGTACCTGAGTGTGGACACCGTGCGTGCCCAGCTCGAGCGCTGGGCTGGGTTGCGGGATGCGCATCCGCTTGGCACCTCGGCAGCCTATTTTGCTCTGTATGTGGGCGTGACTGCGCTGTCGATCCCTGGGGCGGCGGCCATTACGCTCGCCGGTGGCGCGCTCTTCGGGTTTTGGTGGGGGTTGGTGCTTGTCTCCTTCGCATCGACCCTGGGCGCGACCCTGGCCTTTTTGCTCTCACGCTACGTGCTGCGGGATTGGGTGCACGCACGGTTTCAGCGCTACCTGGCACCGGTGGACCGTGGCATGGAGCGGGATGGGGCGTTTTATCTGTTCGGCTTGCGGCTGGTTCCTGTGTTTCCGTTCTTCGTGATCAATCTGGTCATGGGTTTGACGCGGCTCAATACCTGGACCTTCGTGTGGGTGAGCCAAGTGGGCATGCTGGTGGGGACTGCGGTCTACGTGAATGCGGGTCAGGCGTTGCGCGGGGTCGAGGAGTTTTCCCTGGCAGGGGTGCTGTCGACCGAACTGGTGGTGGCAATGGCCTTACTCGGGGTCTTTCCCTTGGCGGCACGCCTTTTGTTTAACGCGTTTGATCGGCGCCGGGTATTGCGGCGCTTCAGCAAACCCGCGAGCTTCGACGCCAACCTCATTGTGGTTGGCGGCGGGGCGGCAGGTCTCGTCGCTTCGGTGATTGGCAGCACACTGAGGGCCAAGACCATACTGATCGAAGCCGAGCGTATGGGTGGAGACTGCCTCTATACAGGCTGTGTCCCCAGCAAAGCGCTGATCCGGGCGGCGCGCAGTGCTGCCGAGTACCGGCGAGGTGAAGCCTGGGGCGTTTCCCGGGCCGGAAACACCCAGGTGGACTTCAGCGCGGTGATGGACCATGTGCGCGGTGCGATTGGGCGCATCGAACCGCACGACTCGGTTGAGCGCTACGAATCGATGGGGGTTCGCTGTATTCGTGGCACAGCCAAGTTGCGCTCGCCCTGGGAAGTCGAGGTGAACGGCCAGGTGCTGAGTGCGCGGGCCATTGTCCTGGCGACTGGTGCGCGCCCGTTTGTCCCCGCCATTCCGGGCCTCAGTGAAGTTCCGCATGTGACCTCGGACACCCTGTGGAACTGGCAGCAACTCCCCGAGCGTCTGCTGGTGCTCGGTGCCGGAGCAGTTGGTTGCGAACTGGCCCAGGCCTGTGCCCGTCTGGGTGTGCAGGTGACCTTGGTAGACCGCGCATCGCGGGTCTTGCACCAAAGCGAACCCGAAGCTTCGGCGCAGCTGGAGCGGGCCTTGGTGGCCGATGGAGTGGACCTGCGGTTGGGTCGCGAGGTGAGCCGGTTCGAATCGGGCGGGCCGAGCCCTGGCCGGGCCTTGCTATGCGCCCTGGACGGTGAGGCGGAGAAGGGGGCGAGGACGGATGCCGCCATCGAGTTCGATCAGGTGCTCATTGCCCTTGGGCGGCAGCCCGCCACGGCATCGCTGGGGCTCGAGGCCCTGGGCGTCGAGACTTGTGACCGCGGCTTTGTGCGGGTGGACCATCACCTGGCCACCACGGTCCCCACGGTCTATGCCTGTGGCGACTTGGTCGGCCCGCACCAGCTGACCCACATGGCTGGCGACCAGGCCTGGTACGCGGCGGTCAATGGTCTTTTCGGCTTTTTCTGGCGCCTGAAGCGCGAGGGCCGGTTGGTACCAAAGGTGGTGTTTACCGACCCGGAAGTCGCCTCGGTCGGGCTATCGATTGGCGAGGCCAACCGCCAAGGCGTTGCCTACGAAGCGACGCGCTACGAACTGGCCGAACTGGATCGTGCCATCGCGGACGGCGCCGCCTCAGGGTTCGTTCAGGTACTCACCCCGCCCGGCAAGGACCGCATTTTGGGTGTGACCATCGTGGCCGAGCACGCTGGAGAAATGCTCACCGAGTGGGTCTGGGCGATGAAATCGGACGCCGGACTCACCCGGATGCTGGCGGTTGTGCACCCGTACCCCACCTGGAGCGAGGCGAACAAGTTGGTTGCTTCGCAGTGGCGTAAGTCCCACGCGCCCGAGCGGGTCTTGCAGGGGCTTGCCTGGCTGCACCAGAGGCGGCTGCGTTAGAGGTTTTCTGCGGCCAAAAACTCTCGGGCTTCGGCGATGGATGCGTCCATGGCGATGATCAGCGCACCGACATCGGCTTCCACTCCGCGCAACTCGGTCTCGATCGAGGCGATCGCGCGTGCGTTCAGGTTGTGCTTGAGGTACATCACCTGGTCGCGGAACACTTGGAGCACGGGGTCGATGCGTGATTCGGCCGCGCGCATCTGTTCGATGAGTTTGGCGTAGCGGGCTTGGGTGGCCTTGAGTTGGTTGCGGCTGTTTTCGGCCAGGCGCTGGTTCTCGTACTGCTTGATCTCGCGGGCCCACTCGTCGAACAGATCTTCGGCGACGGTTTCGACCGCCTCGACCCGCTCATGCACGGCTTCGGCGCGGGACTCGGCAGCTTTCAGCTCTTTGTTCAGGCGGCTGTACTTGTCCTGCAGGTCACCGCCATCGACCGTGATCACCGAACGGAATTTCTCCAGTGCCGAGGAGAACTGGTCTTTCGCGGCGACCTGCGCTTCTTGGGCAGATTCCACGCGGTCGGTCAGAATCTCGCGTTTCTCGACGCCGAACTTTTCCATGGTTTCGTAGTACACGGTGCTGCACGCCGCCAAGGTTGTGGCAAGCATCAGGGTCAGCACGGTGCGGGCCTGGATTGTATGGAGCATGGGGCTTCCTTGTGGTGGAGGGTCGAGGTGGCGCAGGGCAACCAAGGTAGTGGCTGCGCCCCTAGCTGTCGATGGATTCTGCGAGGCTGAGCCAACGTGCCTCGAGCTGCTGGATCTCGGTTGCGGCCCGTTCGCGCTCGGTGACCAACCTGTTCAGTCTGCCCTCGTCTGCGTTGGCTTGGTAGTGCGCGGGGTCGGCCAGTTCGGATTCAATGACACCCATCCGGCCCTCAAGTTCAGTCAGCTGCGCCTCGATGCGGCGCAGCTCCTTGGCCGGGCGGTCATTGGTGCGGCCCTTGGTGGGGGGGGTGGGTGCCCGGGGCGTGGCGGGCATGGCGCCTGCCGCGCCATTCCCCAGGGATGCGCGGGGTTTGGCTGCCTGAAGCTCGGCTTCGTAGGCATCGAGGTCGCCTTCCAGTCGGATCAGCTGCCCGTCTTTCAGCCACCAGTACTGGTCCACGGTGGTGCGCAGCAGGTGGCGGTCGTGAGAGACCAGCACCAGGGTGCCCGGGTAGTCGAGCAGGGCTTCGACCAACGCCTGGCGCATCTCGATGTCCAGGTGGTTGGTGGGCTCATCGAGCAGCAGCAGGTGCGGGCGCTGCCAGGCGATCAGTGCCAGTGCAAGGCGGGTTTTCTCTCCGCCGGAGCAGTGCTCGATGGGTGCCAAGGCCTGATCGCCACTGAACCCGAAGCCACCCAGGTGGTTGCGGCCCGCCTGTTCACTCACTTTTGGGTCTTGGCGTTGCAGCTGTAGCAAGGGCGATGCGGCGGGGTCGAGCACTTCCAGTTGCTGTTGGTCGAAGTAGCCAATGCAGAGTTCGTGGCCCTCCGAGCGGGAGCCGGCCAAGGCCGGCAGTACGCCGGCCAGGGTTTTGAGCAGGGTCGACTTGCCAGCGCCGTTGGCGCCGAGCAGCGCTATGCGCTCACCGGGCAGCAGGGACAGCGACAGTGGCGCCAGCATGGGCGTGCCATGGCCGACCACCAGGTCTTCCACACTGAGCAACGGATTCGGCAGCCGCTTGGGCGCGGGCAGAGAAAACCGGAACGGGTTCTCGCTTTGCACCGCGACGATCCGCTCCATGCGCTCCAGCGCCTTCAGCCGGCTCTGTGCTTGACGGGCCTTGGTGGCCTTGGCCCGGAACCGCTCCACAAACCGCTCCATGTGCTGGATCCGGTCTTGCTGGCGGGCAAAGGCCGCTGTCTGCAGTCGCCGCCGCTCCGCGCGGGCCTGTTCGAACGCGCTGTAGTTGCCGGTGTAGAGCTGCAGCTGTCGGGCCTCGATGTGCACCGTGTGGGTGGTGGTTTGGTCGAGAAAATCGCGGTCGTGCGAGACCAGCACCAAGGTGCCGGGGAACCGATTCAGAAACCCTTCCAGCCACAGCAGGGCGTCGAGGTCCAGGTGGTTGGTGGGCTCATCGAGGAGCAGCAGGTCCGCTGGCTGCATCAGCGTGCGGGCCAGGGCCGTGCGCACACGCTGTCCACCGGAGAGCGCCGCAAAGGGCCGGGGGTGCAATTCCGTGGTGATGCCAAGGCCGGTGAGGATGGTGGCCGCCCGACTTTCCAGCCGGTAGCCGTCGACCAGCTCGAACTGGGTGTGGAGTTCGGCCAGCAAGGCGCCATCCTGCGTGACCTCGGCAGCTTGGATGCGTTGGTGCAGGGCGTGGGCCTGAAAATCGCCGCTCATGGCGACGTCCAGCACGGTTGAGCCACCCGCCGTGAGTTCCTGCGCCAAGTGGGCAATGCGCCCGGGTGGCGGCGTGCTGAGGGTCCCCGTGTCTGGTGCGAGTTCGCCTCGCAGGGCCGCCAGCAAGCTGGATTTGCCGGCCCCGTTCACACCCACGAGTCCCAGGTGGGTGCCCGCGTTGACCCGCAGGTTGGCGTCCACCAGAATCGGTGCGCCGCCCCGGTAGAGGCTGAGGTTTTCAAGAACGACCATGGCGAGCGATTCTAGCAGTTCAGTTGCGGCACTGGGCCCGGCGGCGGCCGAAGCCGCGCTTTGGGGCCACGCCGTGGCGCTCTACGCCCAGGCCGGCGTTGCGCCTTTGTGTCTGCAGGGCCAACGCGAGCACGGCCTGCGCGTCAACTGGCTGCTGTGGCTGCTGTGGCTGGAGCACCGTCACCAAGTCGCGGACCCTGAGTTGCTGGACACCGCGGCGGCACACACCGATAGCTGGTATGCTGGCGCCATCGTGCCCTGGCGGCAGTTGCGTTGCCGCGCTGCCCCAGGCCCGCAACGCGAAGGGCTGCTGCGCGCGGAGTTGCTGTGTGAGCGCGAAGAGCTGCGGCGGCTGGCGCGCCTACAGACACGGCGCGGTGCCAACGACAACCTGGCCACTTACATCCAATGGCTGGACCAACCCGCTCTGGACACCTGGTGTGGCCGGTTGCGCGACGCCTTGCAAGGAACCCTGCACCCTCGACCGGTCTAAGACCACCGAGGCCTCCAAACACCCGAGGCGCACCGCCTCTTGCACCTGAGGAACAATCTGCATGCGAACCCAACTGCCCCGCTGGCTGCCAGCGCTTGCCCTGGTCTTTGTCGGCCACCTGTATGCCGAGCCCGAGTCGGACCTCAAGTCGGATGAAGAAAAACTGAGCTATGCCGTGGGGTTGGGGCTCGGATCGCGCCTGGCCGTGGACTTTGAGCGCATCGACATGCAGGCCCTGCGCCTTGGCATTGAAGACGGCATGGACGGGCGCGACCCACGCATAACCGAAGAAGAAGTGCAGCGCCTGTTCACCGAGTGGAACGCCACCCGCGCCGCCAAGGCCGACGCCACAGCCAATGCAGCAGCCACTGAAAACCGCGCCGCTGGCGACGCCTATCGTGACAAGTTCCGGGGTGAATCCGGGGTGAAGGAAACCGCCAGCGGCTTGCTGTACAAGGTGATTGACGCCGGCAGCGGTGAGCGCCCCGAGTCGGGCGACCAGGTCAAGGTGCATTACCGTGGCCAACTCGTGGACGGCACTGAGTTCGACAGCTCCCACCGCCGCGGTGAGCCCGCTGTGTTTCCCGTGGATGGGTTGATCCCCGGGTGGGTTGAAGCGCTCAAAATGATGCGCGAGGGCGCCCTTTGGAAAGTCGTTATCCCACCCGAGATCGGCTATGGCAGCCAGGGCGCAGGGCAGGCCATCGGCCCCGATGCCACCCTGGTGTTCGAAATGGAACTGCTCGAGATCAACCCGGGGCGCGACTAACGGCCCGCCTCCAGCGGCCCGGCGCATGCCGAAGCTGGCGTGCGCCGGACTGTGCCAGGCCCAACAACCGT
>DHQM01000135.1 GCA_002408105.1 Gammaproteobacteria bacterium UBA5338
TGCGCGCGGACATCGATGAGTTGTTGGGGCGCTTGCCCCCCAAGCGCATGGTGCCATCAGATACGTAGTTTCCGCCTTCGCCCTTTGCACAGAAGCCGTAGTCCTCCAGTTGCATCAAGGTGGTGAAAGTGAAGGCGTCGTAGGACCCGGTGACATCGATGTCCTCCGGCCCAACACCGGCGTTGGGCCAAAGGATGTCCTTGGCGTAGTGCCCGGCCACCCGGCTGATGGGCCCGTGCTGAAAGTGGTTGTCGCCGCGCGGTTTGCAGCAGCGCCCAACCACACTGAGGATTTTGGCCGGGGGATGACGCAGGTCCCGCGCCCGGTCGATGCGGGTAATGACGATGGCCGTGCCGTTGTCCGTCTCGACGCAGCAGTCCAGTAAGTGCAGCGGTTTGACGATCATCCGACTGTTCAACACGTCCTCGACCGTGACGCGTTTTTTGTAGTACGCCTTCGGGTTGTTTGAGGCATTCTCGGCGTGAATCACCTTGACCATCGCCGCCTGCTCGGGCGTTGTGCCGTACTCGTACATGTGGCGCATGAAGGACGGGGCGAACATCTGCCCGGCGCTCATCCAGCCGTAGCCCCTTGCAAACAGGTCGTCGCCGTTCAAGGGTGCAACGGTTCCCTGCCGGTTGGTGCCGCCGATCCGCACCTGGCTGTACCCGTTCATCGCCCGAAACACCACCACGGTGTTGCACATGCCCGCTTCGATCACCCCGATCGCGATGCCGATCAGTGCCTCGGTGCTGGAACCGCCGCCGACCACATCCATGTAAAAGTTCAGTCGGGCACCGAGGTCACCTGCGATGGTGGTCGAAGGGGTGGAATCGTTGAATCCGTAAGACAGCATCCCATCGACATCGGCAGGCGTAAGCCCGGCGTCCAGGATGGCATTGCGCACCGCTTCGGTGCCGAGGGCCCGGGTCGTGCGGCCCGACCCCCGGGTGTACTCGGTTTCTCCGACGCCAACAATGGCGTATTTCCCGCGTAGGTGGGGTGCGCTGGCGGCATCGATTTCGCTGGATCGCATCATGACACCTCAAGATGTAAGTTGTTATTGTTGTGCTCCAGCCTAAGGGCTCAAGGATGAAAAGTCATCCGCCGTCGGGTATTGGACCCTCAGAAACAAGGCTAGCGAGCGCAGCAATGAGAACAAGGCAATGAGAAGCCGAGCAGCAGTGGCCTGGCAGGCAAAAGCGCCCCTGGAAGTGACTGAAGTCGAGGTCGCTTCGCCGAAATCCGGTGAAGTGTTGATTCGCAATCACGCGACCGGTGTGTGCCACACCGATGCCTACACCCTCAGCGGAGCCGACCCAGAGGGCCTGTTTCCAGTGATATTGGGACATGAAGGCGGCGCCGAAGTCGTGGAGCTGGGGGCAGGTGTCGAGGGAATTTCCGTCGGGGACCATGTGATCCCACTGTACACCCCTGAATGTGGTGCTTGTACCTTCTGTGTCTCGGGCAAGACCAACCTCTGCGGAGCGATCCGCGTGACCCAGGGAAGGGGACTGATGCCGGATGGAAGCAGTCGTTTTCGCAGCCTTTCGGGTACGGCCATCCACCACTACATGGGTGTTTCAACCTTTTCAGAATACAGCGTGGTGCCCGCCATCGCGCTGGCCAAAATTGACCCGTCTGCGCCGCTCGACAAGGTCTGCTTGCTGGGTTGCGGCATCACAACAGGCGTGGGTGCCGTGCTCAACACCGCCAAGGTCGAGCCGGGATCGACTGTGGCTGTCTTCGGGCTCGGTGCAGTGGGTCTGAGCGTGGTGCAGGGCGCGGTGATGGCAGGCGCAGTGCGCATCATTGCCGTCGACCGCAATCCCGGCAAGTTCGAGTTTGCCCGGCAACTGGGTGCAACCGATTGCCTGGATCCGAGCGCCGTCTCGGCGCCCCTGCAGGAAGCCATCGTGGACATGACCAACGGGGGAGTCGACTATTCCTTCGAGTGCGTGGGCAATGTGCACTTGATGCGGATTGCACTGGAGTGTTGCCACAAGGGGTGGGGTGTCTCAACAATCATTGGGGTCGCAGGGGCCGGTGAAGAAATATCGACCCGGCCGTTCCAGTTGGTGACCGGGCGCCGCTGGCAGGGCAGTGCCTTCGGGGGAGTCAAGGGCCGCAGCGAGCTGCCTGGCTTCGTGGACCAGTACCTACAAGGCCGCCTACAGGTCGACCCATTCGTCACCCATGATTTGCCGCTCGAACGCATCAACGAAGCCTTCGGCCTGATGGCGCGCGGCGAAAGCATTCGCACCGTGATTCATTTTTGAGTTGCTGGTACGCTGAGACCCGACACACAGGGACGCGGGCTGTAACCGGCCTAACCCCCCCTTTTTTTCGCGCTGGCGCTGCATAAGGAGATCCACATGAAACGATGGTCCCGAGGCATTCAACTGGCTTCGCTCGCCTGTACGCTCGCCGCGACGCCGTTGGTGGGGCAGGCGGACGACGAAGCGGCGGAATACCGCCATTCCGTGTTCAACGTGATTGGCTGGAATTTCGGTCCGATGGCGGCGATGGTCAAAGGCGAAGTGCCCTACGACGCGGAAGAATTCAGCCGCAGAGCCGACCGCGTTGCGGCCATGTCGCAGATGGCCCTAGAAGGCTTTCCAGAGGGCTCGGACCGCCCGGACGATGAAGCCAAGCCAGCGATCTGGCGCGAGTGGTCTGATTTTGAGAAGAAAATGGAAAACTTCACCGCGGCGGCAAGCCGCCTGGCCCAGACCAGCACCAGCGGTGATTGGGGCCAGGTGCGCAAAACGTTCATCGGTGTGGCTGACACCTGCAAGGCCTGTCACGACAAATACCGCGAAGACTAGTCCGGCTTTGATAGGCCGTTTGTAGCTACAGCTGGTTGATGCCTGCTGCCAACAGCGCGGAAACCAGCGCGCACAGCAATGCGCGGCTCCACATGCGAGGCTGCATACGTGGCTGATGTTGGACTGGGGCCTCAAGCTGAGGGTCACGCGAGTGGCCCGTCACCATGGGCCCAATCAGGTTGTTCTTCCGGACAATCCAATACCAGAGTGCCGCGGCGATGTGCACCCCAATCGCAGCGATCAATAGATTGAAATTGAAATGGTGCCAGGACGTGACGAAGTCTCGGGCGTCCGAACTCAGGTAGCCAGCGAGCGGTCCCTCGATAAAGATATCGTCGCTGGAAAACAGGCCAGTAGCGGCTTGGATGGCCACCAGCACCAACAACAGCAACACCATGTAGGCCCCGAGCGGGTTGTGCCCGATTCGATGCGCTTCGCGGCCATGGAGCAGACCCCGCGCATACCCTGCAGCTGCCTTTGGCCCGCGCACAAACTGAACGAAGCGCGCCGTTGGGGTGCCCCAAAAACCCCACAGCAGACGAAAAACCAGCAACGCCAGCGCCAACAAGCCGACCCAAGTGTGTACCTGCATCCACTCAATGCCGGCCTCAGCGGTGAGCCATGAAATTGGGATTACACCGACCAGGATCCAGTGAAACAGGCGCAGGGGCAGGTCCCAGACTGGAATGGGTGGCGGGGGGGGGTGATCGGGCATCTGAGTCAGCTCGTGAAAGGGCGCATGATCGGTGAAGCCTATCGCATTGGCCGGTTCCAGAAAACGGTGCCAAACCAGCCACGGCATCTGGTGCGTTTGAGGAAACTTTCTGCCGGTGGGCTCGTCCAATTGGCGTTGAGTCAACATGTATTTTCGCCTTTTGGATCCCTGCGGCCATGAACGAAACGCCCCAATCTCTGATGCGCGTGACCCCAGGAATGAACGCATTGCCGAAGGAGGCCCGTGGAGAAATCCTGCTGGCGCACGCTCGACTTGAGCAGCCGGCATTGGCCATGCGCCTTTCCAACCTGTTGGGTTGGCCCATTGAGCAGGCGGTGGAGGCATTGCCCGCGGGTGTGCAGACCGAAGTCGATCGAGCCGTGGCCCTCGCGCTTCGCACGGCATTGCATGCCGCCGTTGTGACCCTGGACCCGCGCCGCGATCGCGTTCGGATTCCCCGGTGGGACCGGTACAGCCACCGCTGGCTGGGTATCGGCAGCGGTGCGGTGGGTGGTGCCACGGGGCTTGCTGGAGCGCTGGTCGAGTTGCCTTTTTTCACCACTTTGGCCATGCGCTCGATTGGTGCCATTGCGGTCCAAGAGGGCGAGGACTTCAGCCAGGTTGAGAGTCGGATGGCCTGTTTGCAGGTCTTTGCACTCGGCGGGTACCCGAGGGGCGATGATGCCGCGGAAACGGGCTACTACGGGCTGCGTTTGTCGATGGCGCTGAGTCTGACCCGCGCCTCAGCCTATGTCGCTCACAACGGGTTGGTGCGTGATGCTGGGGCGCCAGCATTGGTTGCATTGATGGCGGCGCTTGCCAGCCGGTTTGGGGTGACCCTGTCACAAAAAGTCGCGGCGCAGGCAATCCCGGTGATCGGTGCCTTCGGCGGAGCCACCGTCAACCTGTTGTTTATTCAACATTTCCAGCGTGTTGCTGCTGGCCACTTCGCCCTGCGGCGCCTTGAGCGCATCCACGGGGAAGACACAGTCAAGGCGTTTTATCGCAGTCTTGCCGATTCACAGCAGAACGCGGATGGGTAGTGTGGGATAGCGTAAAAACAAGTGGCGGGTTCGGAGCCCCGCCACTTGGGTGCGGCCCCGCGCAGGGGCCGGGTTTTGCCGTGGAGCAGAGGCTCCAGACTAGGCGCTCCAGGGACGGCAGGTGCCAGTTCCTTCAACCAGCACGTCGCCGTTTTGGTTGACGGCTGACAGGTTGACGTCCACGTGCTTGGTGCCGGACTCGTCGTACACCTTGGCAACCACGCCTTTGAACGTCACCACGTCGCCGGGCCAGAGACGCTGCTTGAATCGGAACCCGTACTTCTTGACGGAGGTGGCGCCGAACCAATCGGTCAGCACCCGGCCCAGCATGCCCGAGGTGAGCATTCCCATCCCGAACACGGTGGGCAAGCCTGCCGCTTCAGCAAAGGTTTGGTCGTGGTGGATCGGGTTGAAATCACCTCCGGCGCCGGCGTATTTGACGAATTGGGTGCGGTTGAAGTTCTCGACCACGAAACTGTATTCGTCGCCTTCGCTGATGCTGTTGAATACGTTGTCAGTCATCTTTCACCACTCCCCCGGTTTGCAGAACAGTGTTGACCATCTTGATGACCACTTCACCATTTTGGTCGACGAACTCGCTGTGCATCTCGAAGATTTTCATTTTTCCGCCGCGGCGCCCTTCTTTGACGAACGACTTGGTTTCACCTTGACGGGAAGTCAGCACATCGCCAGCAAACACCGGACGCACGTATTCGAGCTCTTGGCCGCCGTGCAACACGAAGCGTAGATCCAGGCCCAGGCTTTGGATCGCGCTGCCTTCCTCAGGTCCGGAGAAGTGGGCGGCGGTTGCGGTAAAGGTGGGGGGTGCGGGGACCGAAGGCAGTCCGGCGGTCTTGGCCGCTTCGAGGTCGTGGAAAAGTGGGTTGTCGTCTTCGATCGAATTGGCAAATTCGTGGATTTTGCCGCGCTCGATCGGAAACCCTGGCGGGTTGATCTTGGCCATAGCCTTCATTCTCCTTGAAGGTTGTTATTGCAACTCGATGTCTATTGGAGACAACTTGAGGTTCTCCGTTGCCCGGCGTGGTGCACAGGCGTCGCGCCGGTGGCCGACGGAGTCCAGGCGGCAGGGCCGCAGCAAGGAGCGCACAAGGTATCACCGGGCTTGCAAACCGGTCAATTGAGCCTGCCAGGCGGCTATTCGGGTTGGGGAATGCGGACCATGGCGATGCTGAAGGCCGCAAACACCAGCGCCAGCATCAGGACAATGTAGGACAACCGGTAGGTTCCCGTGAGGTCGTAGATCCAGCCCGCAAGCGGCACTGGAATCACCTGCAATGGCAGCATCGCCGGGCGCAGCAGGCCTACGGCACGACCGAACGAAAGCCGCCCGAACACCTGGCCGATGACCGAACTTTGCAACGGCACCACGCCGCCCATGCCGAAACCGAAGACCGCGCCTGCCAACAGCAGCCAAGACAACGAGCTGAACGACATCAACATCCAGGCGCCCACCAGCTGTGTTCCAATGCAAAGCCAGACGGCGATGCGTGGTTCGTTGAGGTCGGTGAGCCAGCCGAACACCAACTTACCCAACACACCAAGCCCTGCCGACAACGACAATACCGCAGCTGCATGGCCCGCGCCGAGGCCTTGGCTGGTCAGTTGCGGGACCATGTGCACCAGCACGGCCTGAAACACCCCAACCAAAATGGCAAAGGTGAGGGCTGTGAACCAGAAGTCACCCGAACTCAGGATCATGCGCGAAGTAAAAGCCGACTCCACAGTGACCGGCTGGTCGGAAGTGGTGGGCCTGGGGGCCACTCCATCGGGAAACTGGCCAACGGATTCGGGCGAAGTGCGTGCATACAGCAACACCACCGGCGTGACCAACGCAAGAGCCGCGATGGCATACACCAGGTATCCGCCTCGCCACCCGACCATACCGATCAACCAGGCGGCGATCCCTGGCATCACAATCCCCGAGGCGGAAATGCCCATGGTGGCCACTCCCAGTGCGAGGCCACGCCGGCGATGGAACCAGTTGGCCACGAGCTTGGAAGAGGACTGCCCGCCCATGGCTGAGCTGCCAAAGGCGAGAAAGGTTCCGAGGATCAAATAGAACTGCCACAGGGAGTTGATCTGTGACAGCAAGGCATAGCCGATCGAAAGCGAGACCGCGCCTGACACCATGATCCATTTGATGTCTAAGCGGTCGAGTGCCTGACCCAGGAAGGGTGCCATGACCGCGCCCATGGCATTGCTGAGCATAAACCCGACGGACAGCCCGAGGTGTGAACCGCCAAAGTCATTCGCCAGGGCCAAAAAGAACAGCCCGTACGAATAAAAGAAAAAGCCCACCGAAATGAAGTCGTTGAAAAAGGCGACGGTGACCATTTTCCAGCCGTCGAAAGGCTGTCGGCCCGGGAGGTTTGGTGTGGGAGTGGGGGTCATGGGTTGACCTGATCGACCTAGCCCGACCGGCTGCATCAGTAGTGGCTGATCACACCGAACAGGGCACCGGGCGCGGTGACCGCGCTGCGCTGAAGGGGCGCCCACCATACAGGAATTCGCTGTCGGTGCAAGGCAAGACTGGGGCCACCGAAAAGCCCGTTCTAGGCGGTTCGTGCAGGTCCTGCTCGCGCCGGGTCGTTCCGCGCGCTCTGTCCTATGAGGACCCTGTGCTGGGGCCGAACTTTGCCAGCGTTGGAGCGCCGGTGGGTGCCGTTTGCACTGACGCGCCAAACTGGGTTTAATACCGCCGAAATTTTTCCGGGGGGTGACAGCAGTGGCCGGGATTCGAGCGTTGTTGGTTCCAGCAGTGTCGGTTGCCGACCGCCTCAAGCGGGGGCGTGCGCTTCGCAGCCCCGCCCAACAGGCCGAGGTCGAGCGGGCGGCGCGGGCTCTTGTGTTGTACACCCACGCGGGCTGCGCTTTTTGCTTTCGTGCCCGACGTGCGCTCAAGCGCCTCCAGGTGCCTGTAGAAGTGCGCGATGTTGCGCGGGTCGAGCGGTACCGACGCGAGCTGATTCAGGGGGGTGGCCGGTGTCAGGTCCCCTGCCTGAAAATCCAGGATCGCTCGGGCGCAGAGCGCTGGTTGTACGAGTCGGCGGACATTGTCGATTACCTCGAACAGCGGTTTCGCTGAATCAGGCTCCAAAGGCCGGTGGTGCCGCTCCCGCTGACTGCATCACCGCACCATTCCTTCCTTAACACACCCCTAGGCCGTGCCTCCGTCGAACACCTCCCTGCGTGACGAACTCATCGTCAACTTTGGATCACTGACGCTGCTGTTGGTGCTGGTGGGGCTGGTCGGCCGTGACCTTCAGCCGGCGGACACCAAGGACTACCTGCTGTTGTTTCTGGGGGTCGTCGCCTTTTCTACCGCCACGCGCTGGTTGTTGCGCCGCCTGCTGCGCAGCCAGCGGGCGCGGTCTGCCCGTCGCAACAAACCGCACTAGCGCGCCGATTTTAGGTAGAAAACGCCTATTCGGCCGTTGCCGCAGCCGACGGGGCCGCGTGCCCTGAACGCCCTTCGGGGGGGCGCATTGCCGCGACTGCGCCGGCAGCAACCACTGACAATGCGCAGAAGGCCCAGAAGCTTATCTGATAACTGCCTTGCTGGTCGTACAGAAGGCCCGCCACCAGCGGGCCGGAAGCCGCAACAACCGTGTAGGCAAGGCCCTGGATTGCGGCGATGCTCGCGTAGTGGGCAGAGCCGAAGTAGTTCGCCACCAGTGTGGTCATGGCCACCAGGTAGATGCCAAAGCCAAACCCAAACATGGCCGCGAAGGCATAGGTCGCGAACTCGCTGGCGCTGGTGATCAGCACCAACAGGGCACCGGCTTGCAGCGCCATTCCCCCGCCGAGCAGCCAACGTGGATCCAGTCGGTCGCCGGCGCCCCCACCCAGAACCCGACCAGCGGTGTTGAGGATGCCCAGCACGCCGAGCGCACTGGCGGCGATCAGTGAAGAAATTCCGATGTCAGTGAGGTGCAAGATCAGGTGTGCATTGACCACGGCACTGGCGGATGTCGCCACGCAAGCAACAAACACGATCAGCCAAAAGAACCGGGTGGCCAGTGCATCTTTGAGGACCCAGTCCTGGTCCGTTTTGTAGACGGCAGATGCAATGACCTTGTGTCCGGCAGGAGCCGCAGCCGTGAGGCCTGCGGCGCCGTCTGCATGCTGGCCCATTTCGGCTGGGGTTTCACGAATCACCAGGTAGCCGACGAGTCCGACCACCACGCCGCTGATCGCCATGCACAGCCAGGCAACACGCCAATCGCCCGTGGCAGCGATGAGCTGTGACATGGCAGGTGCGATGAAGAATGCACCGAGTCCGCCGTTGGCCATGAACAGACCCATGGCAAGGGCCCTGCGGCGCACGAACCAGTGTGCGAGCAGGTGGGTGCCTGGCAGCACTGTGGTCATTGAAAGTCCGGCACCCATGATCAGCCCGGTTCCAATGTAAAACACCGGCAACGAACTGGTGAAATAGGTGATGCTGGCGCCCAGTGTGATGCAGGCGCCGCCGATCAAAAAAGTCGTTCGGGTGTTGGTGCGGTTGATCAGAGCGGCCACGCCAGGGGCGCTGATGCCCCAGGTCAGCATTAGAATTGAGAAGCCGAGCGAAGCTTCACTGCGGCTCCAGCCAAGGTCGGCCAGCAGGGCGGGCAGGGCAACAGAGAAGCCATAGAGGCAGGTACCCACGCCCACCAGGTAACAAAAGCTGATCGCTGCGAGCAGTTTCCAACCGTAGAACATCGATATTCCCCTAAACGAGATAGCCGGCCGGGGCGGGTGTGCTCCGACACAATGGGGCATCCCTGCGCTGCCTCCGCCCGTGGGCAGGTCCGTGGGCGCAGACAGTTGACGCGCCGCTCAGCGGCT
>DHQM01000183.1:0-469 GCA_002408105.1 Gammaproteobacteria bacterium UBA5338
GTCGCTGTGGCGTCGTTCTTGTTGAATGAAAAGCGCGCAAACCTCGCGGAAATCGAGGCCCGGTGCGGAACACGCATCGTCGTCATTCCCAACCCGCACATGGAAACTCCGCACTACGAAGTGGAGCGAATCAAGCAGAGCGAGGGGGAACAGACAACCAGCTACGAGATCAGCGAGCAGCTCGAAGCAGAAAGCGAAGACGACATCATCGACCAACTGGACACGGCTCCGACCGAACGCGCTGCGGTGTCTGCGCCACGCACCCGCAGGAGCGCACCCACACAGGCCGCTCAGCCTGCCGCCACCCAGCCTGTCGGTGGCAAACAGCGCGGCCTGTTCAAGCGTTTGTCCGCAGCGCTATCCGAGCTGTTTGAAGCCGCCCCTGAGCCAACCGAATCAACCAAGGCAGCCTCCAGCGCCGCCAAACCGGCAATTCAGGAGCCGCCACCCGCTCAACCCACAGGGACCG
>DHQM01000183.1:657-5468 GCA_002408105.1 Gammaproteobacteria bacterium UBA5338
AGCCACCCGCTCAATCCACAGGGACCGCGAACAAGAATGGTAAGAATGGTGGGAGCAAGCGTGCGGCGGGCGACCGACCCGCAAGCGCGCGCAAACCCAGCCGTCCATCAGAAGCACGCAGTTCGGCCAACGCGAAGCGCAAACCCACAGAGAAGCTGAGCGGCGAGAAGGTGAAGCCACCGGCAAGTGAGCCCACGACGGCCGACCCGCAACGGGCACGGACAAACGCGGAGTCAGACGCGCCCGACAGCACCGATTCCCCTGCCAGCAAGCCGCGCCGTTCCAGAGGTCGGCGCGGGGGCCGCGGGCGCAACACCGGTGCGGGGGAGTCGAATGCAACCGCCAACGCCGAAGCGCCGGCTTCCAATGAATCCAAAGCGACAGCGCCGCCAGTCAAAGAGAAAAGTGCAGAACAGCGCCCAACAGGACGCAAGCCGCGCAGCCGCAACAACCAACGTCAGGCCACCGATGCAGACAGTGCACCCAAGACTGCCGACGCAGTGGCTCGGCCGGCCGAGGAGCCCAGAGAGAGGCCTTCCGAGGCCGCGGCGGATGCAATGCGTCCTCGCCACGGTGGGTCAGAGCAATCTGCTGAACGCGCTGTAGCCACACCTGAACCCGACAAGGATGCGCCTCCCAGCCGCTCCGGAGAAAGCACGGCGGAGCGCACCTTGGCTGAGGCATCGGCCAAGCCTAGGCATGAAGCACCGGCTACCGGCAATGACAAGCCAGCCCAGGCCACCGGCGCCGGCCCAGCGGAGCCCGCAGAAATTCCGGCGACGCCCCCACCTTCATCGTCTGTACCCGCTGAAGAGGCGACTCAATCCACCGGGCGGGCCCGCAACGACCCCCGGGTGCGGCCGAGAACGGTAGAAGTCGAACGGGTTGCCACACCACCCAAGCAAGAGGCCCCGGTAGCGCCAGCCGAACCTGTCAATACTCCAATACAGGAAGAGCCGGCCGCTGCACGTCCACGCCAGCGGGCGGCCAACGACCCGCGGGGCTCACGCGCCCCCAGCTCAGAGGAGGTGGCCAGCGATTAGGTCACGCCCCAAGCGAAGCCCCGGGGGTTGGGTCCCCGGGGCCCAAGGCGCCGCGTGGGGCCTACCTAATCGCGCAGGCCGGGAACCGCAAACTCCACGTCCCGCTTGCTGGTGCCCATCATCAGGCCACGGGTCACCACATCAATGCAGGAGGGGTCTTCGAGCACCAGGTGCAAGCCGCTCACCAACGGCATGTACACCCCGAGGGCGTCCGCTTTGGCCTTCACCAACCGCAAGGTGTTCACGCCCTCGGCCACCTGCCCCACTTCGTGCTCGGCCTCCTCAACCGATCGCCCCTGAGCCAACAAGCTGCCTATTCGGTAGTTTCGACTGAGTGGAGAGGTACAGGTCACCACCAAATCACCCACCCCGGCAAGACCAAGGAAAGTCAATGGATTGGCGCCCAAGGTGGTGGCCAAGCGGCTCATTTCTGCGAGGCTTCGGGTGATCAGCATGCCTCGGGTGTTGGCCCCAAGGCCAAGGGCGTCGGACATGCCCGTGATGATGGCGTAAATGTTCTTCAGCGCCCCGGCAAGCTCCACACCGTACATGTCTTCCGCCGAGTAGATTCGAAACCGTTCCGAGGCCAAGCTTTCCTGCACCAACAGCTGGACGGACTCATCGGGGCTCGCAATCACCGATGCCGCCGGATGGCGCATGGCGATTTCCGTGGCCAGGTTCGGTCCACTGAGTACGCCAATCGGTGAGCCTGGGACCTCCTCGGCCATCACTTGGCTCATCAACAAGAACCGCGCAGATTCAATGCCCTTCGCGGAGCTGACCATGGGAACTTGCGGAGGAAGGTGGGACACACTCGCGCGCAGAACGTTGCGGAATGCCTTGCTCGGCACACTGACCATCACCAGATCGCTACCAGGCAAACAGGCACCCAGGTCCGCGCAAGCGGTCAACCCCGGGTGCAGTTTTACACCTGGAAGGTACGTCCGGTTTTCCCGTTGCACTTCGATGTCCGCGGCGCGCGCCGCATCGCGCATCCACAGGTTCACGCTGTGGCCATTTTCTGCAAACAGGTTGGCCAGGACAGTGCCAAAGCTGCCTCCTCCAAGCACAGTCACGCGAATCGACGACATCAGTGGCTCCTCAACTTCCCATATTCATTGCGTACACGCCGAGGGTGTTTACAGCGGCAAATTATTGTCAATCTCGACGCGTTGACACCCATACCACGCGAAACGGGCCGAATTTGACCAAAAGTGTCATTTTCATGACGCTCGGCGGCGTTCAACTGGTTAAGAACCATCCAGCGTGATCCAGAATTCCGCGTCGAATCGTGTCGGGGCCGAGTTCAACCCACCCGACGCCGCCCCGCTGCGCCACCGCCCTCCAACCTTCCCGGCAGACCGCGAATGCTCACTCCAAGCATGCCAGACAACGCTCACCACCCCCCCATGCGAATTTGCAGTGGGATGCAAATCACAAAATTCATCAATTTTGGCCCAGCTGTTGCTTAGTCTATCTGCATGACAGCCTGTCATACGGGCTGCGCGCAGAGCCCAATGTGGCTCCACAGTTCGAAGGGGACGCATGGTAACGCACTGACCAATGGCCTCACCAAAATCCTTCGAATACTCAGCAATCAAAGGGCAGCAGGAGATTCGACCGACCCCAATCCGCCGTTCAGTCCAGTCGAGGTTCAAGCATGTCGATTTTCAGCCACTACCAACAGCGGTATGAGCAAACCCAGGAAGAGGAACTCAGCCTCCAGGAATACTTGGACCAATGCCGCAAGGACCCGGCGGCGTACGCCAATGCGGCGGAACGGATGCTCATGGCGATCGGAGAGCCCACCCTAGTGGACACCTCCAACCAACCTCGGCTTAGCCGCATTTTTTCCAACAAGATCATCAAGACCTATCCCGCTTTCAGCGACTTTTACGGCATGGAAGAGGCGATTGAGCAAATCGTTGCGTATTTTCGCCATGCCGCCCAAGGGTTGGAAGAGAAGAAACAAATTCTGTACCTGCTCGGACCGGTCGGCGGTGGCAAATCATCTCTGGCGGAAAAGCTCAAAGCTCTGATGCAGCAAGTTCCCTTTTATGCCATCAAGGGTTCCCCGGTGAACGAGTCCCCCCTCGGGCTGTTCAATCCCGATGAAGACGCTGAAATCCTCGAAGAGGACTACGGGATCCCTAAGCGGTACCTGAAGGGCACCATGTCTCCCTGGGCAGTCAAGCGGTTACACGAGTTCAATGGCGACATTTCCAAATTTCGCGTCGTCAAGATCTACCCTTCGATTCACGATCAGATCGCCATTGCCAAAACCGAACCTGGAGACGAGAACAACCAGGACATCTCCTCACTGGTCGGCAAGGTCGACATCCGCAAGCTGGAACACTTCGCCCAGAACGACCCCGACGCCTACTCGTATTCCGGCGGGCTCTGCCACGCCAACCAGGGTCTATTGGAGTTCGTCGAAATGTTCAAGGCACCCATCAAGGTGCTGCACCCTCTGCTGACGGCGACCCAAGAGGGGAACTACAACGGCACCGAAGGCATCAGTGCGATTCCGTTCGACGGCATCGTACTGGCCCACTCCAACGAGTCGGAGTGGCAGTCCTTCCGGAACAACAAGAACAACGAAGCGTTCATCGACCGAATCTACATCGTCAAGGTCCCCTACTGCCTGCGGGTGTCCGAGGAGATCAAAATCTACGAAAAGCTGCTGGCGAACAGCTCCCTTGCCACCGCCCAATGTGCGCCGGATACGTTAAAAATGCTGGCCCAGTTCAGCGTTCTCACCCGCATCAAGGAGCCGGAAAACTCCAGCGTGTTCTCAAAAATGCGGATCTACGACGGAGAGAACCTCAAAGATGTCGACCCGAAAGCCAAGTCGCACCAGGAATACCACGACATCGCGGGGGTCGATGAGGGCATGGAGGGCCTCTCCACACGCTTCGCATTCAAAATTCTCTCAAAGGTGTTCAACTTCGACCACACCGAAGTGGCAGCCAACCCAGTCCACCTGATGCATGTGCTCGAAGACCAGATCGATCAACAGCAGTTTCCTGACGACCGCACCGAGCAGTACTTGCGGTACTTGAAAGAATACCTCGCCCCGGAGTACATCGACTTCATCGGCAAGGAGATCCAGACCGCGTACTTGGAGTCCTACTCCGAATATGGCCAGAACATCTTCGATCGCTATGTCACTTATGCGGATTTCTGGATACAGGATCAGGAATATCGGGACCCCGACACCGGCGAAATTCTGGACCGTGGCGCGCTCAACGAGGAGCTCGAAAAGATCGAGAAGCCCGCCGGCATCAGCAACCCGAAGGACTTCCGACATGAGGTGGTCAACTTCGTGCTCCGGGCCAAAGCCAACAACGCTGGCCGCAATCCGGCATGGACCAGCTACGAAAAGCTGCGCTCGGTCATCGAGAAAAAAATGTTCAGCAACACCGAGGACCTCTTGCCGGTGATTTCTTTCAACCCGAAAGGCAGCAGCGAAGACCAACGCAAACACCATGACTTCGTGACCCGAATGGTCGACCGCGGGTACACCGAAAAACAAGTGCGTTTGCTGTCTGACTGGTACATACGCGTGCGCAAATCCCAATGAGCGTGCGCCCAGGCGCTCGGTAGCCCCGGGCACCTCAACCTGACGGAGCGTGAATGGCCTACATCGTAGACAGACGGCTGAATGGCAAAAACCGCAGCAGCGTAAACCGGCAGCGCTTCGTGGAACGCTACCGAAAGCAGATCCGCCGCGCGGTTTCAGACGCGGTCAGCGAACGCAGCATCACC
>DHQM01000183.1:5745-5983 GCA_002408105.1 Gammaproteobacteria bacterium UBA5338
GCAGCATCACCGACATCGACCGCGGAGAACAGGTCACGATCCCGCGCAAAGACATCAGTGAACCGCGGTTTTTCCATGGCAGCGGAGGACAGCGCACCATTGTTCATCCTGGGAACAAGGAGTTTGTCACCGGCGACCGCATTGAGCGGCCCAAAGGCGGGGGCGGAGACGGCGGCCGGGACGGAAGCCCGGACGGAGAAGGCTCCGACGACTTCATGTTTTCGATCTCAAAAGACGA
>DHQM01000196.1:0-383 GCA_002408105.1 Gammaproteobacteria bacterium UBA5338
TTTTCACGGGCGGCGTGACTGCATCGCCGCGCTTTAGAGTCCGAGGGGCTCGACAACCAAGGGCCTCTCACCCTGGAAGGGGTGCACGCCTTCACCCAGGCCGGCCGGCTCGCGTTTGCTGACCGCAACCACTATCTTGGCGACGCCGATTTTGTGGACGTGCCGGTGGCGCGGCTGCTGGACCGCGCCTACCTCAATGAACGCGCGGCGCTGATCGACCGGGACGCGGACATGGGATTGGCCGACCCGGGCCGGCTCCCTGGGGTTGCGCCGGCAGACGGCGGTACTGCGGAGTTTCCATCGACCAGCCACATCTCAATCGTGGATGCGGCGGGCAATGCAGTGTCCATGACCACCAGCATTGAAATGGCCTTTGGCTCATC
>DHQM01000196.1:708-1216 GCA_002408105.1 Gammaproteobacteria bacterium UBA5338
GGCTTTCTGCTCAACAACCAGCTCACTGACTTTGCGTTTCTGCCGGAACAAAACGGGCATCCGGTTGCCAACCGGGTGCAAGGGGGCAAGCGCCCGCGAAGCTCCATGGCACCGATGATGGTGTTCGACGATGCCGGCAAGCTGCGGGCTGTGGTGGGTTCCCCCGGGGGCAGCCGCATTATTCCATACGTCGCCCAGACACTGTTGGGACTGATTGCATGGGAACTGGACCCGCAGGCCGCGGTGGCTCTGCCCCACTACGACAACCGCAATGGCGTGACCACCCTCGAAGCGGATACTGTGGCGGTCGCATTGCGGGCGGACCTCGAACGCCTCGGCCACCAAGTGGTCATCAAGGACCTCAACAGCGGGCTGCACGTGATCCAACTGACACCGGCAGGGAAACTGCGCGGTGGCGCCGACCCCCGCCGCGAAGGCATCGCCCGCGGTCGCTAGACGCCGGGTGCTGCAGCAGACTCGGGCTCGGGCAGTTCCGGGGTGCGGCGGG
>DHQM01000196.1:1428-8713 GCA_002408105.1 Gammaproteobacteria bacterium UBA5338
GGCAGTTCCGGGGTGCGGCGGGTCGGCTCAGGCCCCAGCAGCACCGCCAACCAGCGGGTCTGCGGGTTGTAGGCGAGCACGATCTTGAGGGTCATGGTGAGCGGTACCGAAAGCACCATCCCCACGGGCCCGAGGATCCATCCCCATACGATCAAAGAAACGAACACAACAAGGGCCGAAAGGCCCATCCCACGCCCCATGACGCGGGGCTCGATGAAATTGCCGATGACCACATTGACCACCGCGTACAGGGCCGCCGCTGCCAGCGCGACCGGAAACCCAAACTGCAACAGCGCCAAGCTGACCGCTGGGACTGCAGCGAGAAACGAACCGATGTTCGGCACATAGTTGAGCAAGAACGCCAGCACTCCCCAAACCAGGTAATAGTCGACGCCCAACCACATCAGCCCCAACGCGACAGAGGCACCGGTTGCCAAACTCGTGAGGGTTTTGATCGCCATGTAGTGCCGAATGCCATTGGCGATCACCTCGAAGTGGTGGGTGCGCCCTTCTCCAAGCGCATGCTCCAGCTTGGCGCCAAACCCGCTGACTTCGAGCAGGATGAAAATTACAGTCAACAGAATCAAAAATCCGTTCGCTAGCACCGTACCCAGCGCATTCAATAAAGAGGTGGCTGCGCCCATGAGCCGTGCGGGGTCAAAGTACCGGGTCAGCTGTTGAACCTGAACATCGATGCCGAATCTCGCCAGCCAGCTGGTTACCACAGCAATTTCGTCGTTGAGCTGGCGGCCATACTGCGGCACGTCCCGCACCAGCTGGTCCAAAGAGGTACCGAACACGGTCAATACCAACAAGACAAAACCAAGAACAAGTAGGCACAGCATCACAATGGCCACAGCGACCGGCACCCGCTTGTCCCGCAGCCACACGAGGGGACCGCTGAAGATGACCGCGATGAACACCGACAGCATCAGCGGGACCAGGGCCTCCGAGGCACTCTTCAGTCCTGCGACAATCACCACGATCGACGCCAACACCACCAGGATGCGGGTCGGTGTGTCCAAGGCATTCACAGTCCGGCCACGCCCCCTTTGCCAAGGTCATTCATGCGGTTCAGCCCCGCCCAGCATCCGGGATAGAATTGCATCGGACAGCAAACGCACCATGCGTTGCACAGCTTCACCTTCGCCACGCCGAGCCTGCAGGGTACAACCCAACATGGTTGCCAAAACAATCCGCGCATACAAGGCGGGCTCGTACTCAAACCGGTACTCCCCGCAGGCGCGTCCCCGCTCGAAATTCGCCTCCAGCAGACCCAGCACCTCGGCCTCCAACGACTGGCCAAAGCCTTGCGCGATGGGCCACTCCGGGTCCCCGATCTGGAACACGTAACCGGACACAATTTGGGCGTTCTCCGGGCTCCCGACCAGCTGCACCAAACCCGAGAAGTAACGGGCCAGTGCAGCAGAGGGACTCTGGGATGCGTCACTGAGTGGAGCCAACAAATGGGTGCGAAATCGGTCGCGCAACTCATTCAGGCACCGGCGATACAGGTCACCCTTGTCGTCGAAATGCCAGTACAACGCACCCGTGGTGGTTTGCGCGGCCGCAGCGATCTGGCTGATCGAGACCCCTTCATACCCATGGCGCCCGAACAACTCGAAGGCCACGCGAAGAATTTCCTGCAGCGTTGGGTGCGTAGATTGGTTCTCGGGTCGCGGCATGCACAGCGCCCTGGCTGAGGTGAAAACGGGAAATGCCGTGGTGAGCGGCAGTATACCGAATATTGCGCGCGGCGCCGCCCGCTCAGTTCACCACCAGGAGGTCCACCTTCAGGCCCTTGAGCAAGGCTTCGGCAGTGTTGCCAAGCACCGTCGCCGCCAAACCGCGCCTGGCAACTGTGCCAAGGACCGCCACGGGTGCATTCAGGGCATCGACCGCCTCGCTCAGCACGCCAAGCGCATCCCCTGAGCCCAGACGCACTTGAGCCGGCTCAAGGCTAAACCGCTGCGCCGCCTCGGAAACCAGCGCCTCCCGGGCTCCGGTGCCGAGCACGCGACCTGTAGCGGCCACCAGCACCGGCTGCATGCCCAAAGCCTCAGCCAACCGCTTGCCATGCTCGACGACCGCTGTGTTCAGTCGAGCGTGAGCCGGATCATCCGCGCCAAGGTCGACCGCCAACAGCAGGGTGTGTCCAGCCCATTCGCGACCCTCCCTCACCACCAGCACGGGGCACGGACTGCGCCGCAGCAGGGTGCGCTCGCGGGCCGTCAGCCTCGCATTGGCTGCGTCTTCTTTCGGCAAACCACACAGGAGCAAGTCAGCGCCGCGCCGGGCGGCAGCGTGCACTGCGCTTTGCGGCCAGTCATCGTTCCAGTACACCTCAAGCTCAATGGCAACTCCAGCTTCTCGAGCTTGGGCCATCCACCCACTCAGGCGCGCACGTGCAACGCCGAGAAGTTGCCGCTTGGCGTCCTGTGCAGACGCATACGCAGCCAACTCCTCTGACGATGCATGGGCGCAGGAGAACCAATACAAGGTCCCCTGGTCGGCCTGTGCCAACTCGACGCCACACCGAATCAGCGCCTCCGCCGGTGCTTCAGGATCCAATGCCACCAAAATGCGTTTGTAAGACGCCACCTTTGCCCCCGCGTCGACTAAGACTCAGCGCCACCCATTTTGGTGACGCCGCACCCATTATTCTTGTATGCCCCCTTCATCAGGGCAATCCCAGGCGCCAAAGCTTCGCGCCATGCCCGCTCGGTGAGTTGATCAAAGTCAGGATCGAAATCTTTAAGGGTTGCGATCAGGCTGTCCAACCACAAATCATAAAGCCGTGGAGGGATGTTTGCATGGGCTTGGTCGTGCTGTGCGGCAACGCCCTGGAGATTGCGCCGGGCGGTTTCGTCGGTGGTGAAATCCCGCAGGTCGTGCAGGGAGTCGTGGAGCATGGTCTTCTGCATGCTCATGTTGGTCGCGGCAAAACGTTCGGCAATCTCGTGTGATTGTGCAAAGAAATTGTCGTAGAACCGGCTCACGAATGCGTCGTTGTAGGAGTCGCCGACCCAAACGTCGAAGTGAGCACGAAAACGAGCCAGCAGTTCATTCGGTGAAGGCATGCGTGGCCCCTCCCTGTCGTAGTATGAGATTCGTCCCACAGGCTGGTTCCCACGGCCACAGACCGACGCGTTTGGGGTCCACCCAATTCCCTGAAAGGAGCCCAACCCATCGAACTTATTTCGTCATCAATCGGTCACATACAGCGACGGCGACCGGCCATGTAGGGTGCGATACGCAGTTTCCGGGATCCACGGCACTGGGGTTGTTGTCACGCAGTGCTGCAAGTTGTACGCCAATCGACGACTTTACGCTACGCGAGCATGTGTTTATGGCCAACCTGATCACTTTGAGTCGCTTGTTGCTGTTATTGGCATTGGTGTTGCTGCTGCACAGCCCACCGACCTGGTGGCAGTTGTTTAATTTGCCTCTGCTCATCCTGATATTTGTGAGCGATGGGTTGGACGGCTACGTCGCACGCAAGAAGAACCAGTCGACGTTGTTCGGCGCGCTTTTTGATATAGCAGCCGACCGCATCGTTGAAAACGTGCTTTGGGTGGTCCTCGCGGTCCTTGGATACGCGCCAGTTTGGGTTCCCATTCTGTTCATTGTGCGTGGCGCCATCGTGGATGCCATTCGAAGTCACGACGCATCAGAGGGCATCGCGCCCTTTGCCGGCACCCGGTCATTGATGATGCAAACCTTGGTATCGGGCCGTTCCATGCGGATCGGGTATGCGGTGCTCAAGGCGACCACCTTCGGGTACCTGGTTCTGTTCATGCCGCTGCAGTGGCTCAATTTCCCGGGGTGGACAACCCATGGCCCCCTCATCCACACCCTCGCCAATTGGTTAATTGGGTCCACTGTGGCACTCAACCTGGTGCGCGGGCTTCCGGTGGTGGTCGATTTTCTTCTGCGTGGGCGAAATGGCGCGGCCCCAGGGGCCACAAACCCATGAGGCCTGCGCCACTGGTGCTTTTCGATGTAGACGGGACACTCTTCCATGGGCCGAGTGCCGAACTCGTATTTGCCCAGCAACTGGCCAAGAGCGGGAAAATCGGTCTCCGACAGGCGCTCGCCTGGGTGGGTTTCAATCTACGCTACGGGCCAGTGTTTGGGGCTGATGTCCTGAAAAAGAACAAGGCATACCTTTGGCACTGCACCGAAGCGTCTCTGGCGGAAGACGCTGCCCGCCTGGTCGATCGATTGCTTGCGCAGCACGCGAACCCGTTGGCCGTCGCGCAACTGAACACCCATGTCCAGCGCGGCGACCAGGTGGTTCTTCTAACCGGCACCCACAGCCTGATCGCCGAGGCCCTCTGCCAACGACTCAGCTGTGCCGGCTACTACGCCAGTGTTTCTCCCCACAACGCCCGGGGATATCGCCTGTCGCCACCAACCAGCCACCCCTACGCGGCGCGCAAGCTTGTGCTTGCGCGGCGACTTTGGACATTGGGGGGCTTCCTCCCGGAAAATACCTGGGCATATGCCGACTCCATACATGACTTGTTCCTGTTGGAGCAGGTCGGGCACCCAGTCGCAGTCAACCCAGACGTTCGGCTGAAACGGATTGCACGGCGCCGAGGCTGGCCGATTCTGAGCAACGAAAACAGGCCTGCCACTCACCCGGCAAACCCTTCTGTCTAGAGAGCTCTAAAGTGCACACGACTTTGCAATTTTTCGGCGGTGCCCGAGAGGTAACCGGATCTTGCTACCTGCTGGAACACGCTGGGCAGCGCGTGTTGCTCGATTGTGGGATGCGACAAGGAGAATCCAGCGCGGAGAAATCCAATCGCAACCCTTTCCCTTTCGATGCTGCATCGATCGATGCTGTGGTGCTTTCTCATGCTCACCTCGACCACTCCGGGCGCTTGCCACACTTGGTCAAAGCAGGATTCACCGGACGCATCCACCTGACCCCAGCTTCGTTGGCCCTGCTGGAGTTGATGCTGCTCGATGCAGCCTTTTTGGAGGGCCGCGAGGTCGAATGGGAAAATAGGCGCAGGCAAAGGGCGAATGCACCTCTACTTGAACCTGCTTTCACCCAAGAAGATGTGGCGCGGACGCTTGAGCACTGCCGTGCTTTGCGCTACGAAACTGCGGTGGAGGTCGTCTCCGGTGTTTCAATCCGCCTGCTCGACGCAGGCCACATATTGGGTTCAGCCATCGTTAACGTAGACATCGATGCAACCCCGAAAGCCAAACGTCTGGTGTTCTCTGGCGATCTGGGCAACAGCCATGGCGCCCTTCTGCGTGACCCGACCCCGGTACATCACGCGGACGTCGTTTTGCTTGAGTCCACCTACGGAGACCGCTGTCACCGCAACACCCAAGAGACGTTGGAGGAATTTGCGGAGATTCTTAGTGCTGCCAATGAAGAAGGCGGCAATGTGCTGATTCCAGCGTTCGCGGTGGGACGGACTCAGGAACTGATCTACCGGTTGGGGGAGTTCGAACACCGAGGTGCCTTGCCCCAAACCCATGTGTTTCTGGACAGCCCCATGGCCATTGGCGCCAGCGAAATTTATGCGCGACACCGACACTTGTTCAACGAGACGGATGCGCAACAGCTGGGCGGAGCCGATGAACTCAAATGGAGCCAGTGGCTACCCAAGTTGCGGCTCACTTCGTCGACGCAGGAATCAATGGCAATCAACCGCCTCGAAGGGGGCGCGGTGGTCATCGCGGGAAGCGGCATGTGCACAGGTGGCCGCATCCGCCACCACCTCAAGCACAACCTGTGGCGCCGCCAGTGCCATGTGGTGATCTCCGGTTTTCAGGCGCGCGGGACACTGGGCCGCGCACTCGTCGATGGGGCCAAGCGCGTTCGCCTGTTTGGCGAGGACATCGCGGTCAATGCGGCGGTACATACACTGGGTGGATTTTCGGCACACGCTGATCAACAGCAGTTGCTCGACTGGCTCAGCCAACTTGAGCAACCCCCAGCCGGTGGGCTTTACCTGGTGCACGGAGAGCTCGAAAAAATCATGCCGCTGCAAGAACAGGTGTTTGATCAGCTGGGGTGGTTCGCCAAAGTTCCCCGTCTAAACGAACGGGTGCAACTCTAGACAGCCTGAGTGAGACAGACGGCGTGCCGGGGCACCTTCCCTGCACGCCGCTGCCGGGTTGCCCCCTACTCGTAGAACACATCCTGGGGATCCAACTCGATCCAAGACTGGCGCACCTGGCCCACAGGCGCCAGCCCCACACCGGTTCCAGAAACCGTCCCCGTCGATTGTTGGGTAATCACGGTGACACCGTCGCCTCCAGCACCCGAGTGAATCACCGGTGACGATGCAATCCCCGGTCCCAGGTGGTAGGCATCAAGCGCCAGTTCCCCGGAATTGTGGGTGACGCTGGAGTCGGTACCCAAAGGCGCAAAGGGAGCTGCCGTACCCGTCTGGTAGTGCATCACCCGCAGGTAAGCGTCTCCGGCGTCGCACGAAGTCGCACTGGCCGGCTCGTGTGAGGTGAACAGCACCAAATCGGCAACCCGGGCGCCGGCGTTTAACACCCGCTCACTGGGATCGGTTCCGTTTGCGGTCAGTTCGAGACGCCACCCGGGCATCGACGCCATTTTGATCCCGAGGTCATCAAAGGTGTCAATCCAGTCGCTGTCGATGCGCAGCCTGCTGCCATCGCTTTGCGTCACGTCCCCGTTGTCAAAAACGTGCACATCGGCGGAGTCAAGCAGATCTGCCGGGTCCACCGCGGCTGGCGGAAGCAACGACCAGGCCGGCTCCTTCACACCGTAGATCGCCTGCTGGCTGGTGTCAGCCCGATCGGTGCTGGACAGCATCTTGCCAGTGGCGAAGTACACCCAGCGTTCGCCGTACCCATCCACAGCAGTCATCGGGGCAGGAATGACCGGTGCGGCAGTGTCAATCAAGGTGGACACCGACAGCAGGCTTTGGTTGAACCACTTCAGAGCCCCATCCATGTTCCCTGCGGTTCCCGACGCCAAGCCGAAAAAGAACGCGTCATCTTGGTAGTCGAGGTTCCAGTCGACCGCGCGCGGTGATCCAACAAAACTGTTGGGGTCATCGAGCAGCAGAATGCTGGGCCCGTACCCGGTCACGAAGCCCCCTGCTTCCAGGTCGTACCGATACAACCTCGCATGCTGGGTGCTGGTGGCGTCGGACAACACGGTCGGTCCTGACCCAAACACCAGTTCCCAGGTGTCAGTTCCTGCCACCAGGTCCACTTGCTTGAATAATTCGGGCTCGCCGGTGGTGAACCCAAGCTCCGCATGGGTGATCTCGGCTAC
>DHQM01000089.1:0-1807 GCA_002408105.1 Gammaproteobacteria bacterium UBA5338
TGATCGACAACCTGGTCAAGGGCGCGGCGGGCCAAGCGGTGCAGTGTATGAATCTGTGCTGTGGGTTCGACGAAGGCGCGGGTTTGTCGGCCCCGGCACTGTTGCCCTGACAGCGAAAGACTGCGTCCAGAAATGAACAAGCGCTTGGCGGTGGTGGAGTTTCGGCCGGGGCACCAGCGTTTGCGGTGGCTGGTGGTTGGCGCCGTTGCGCTGGCTGCCGCGTTGGCCGGTTTCCTGGTGGCGCATCAGGACCTGGTGCAGGAGATCCAGAGGAGCGAAACCGACCTCGCAGAGGTCCTCAAGCTACGCGATGCCGCCCAAGAGACGCTGGCGGTTGAGCGCCGTCGCAGGGCTGAACTGGAGCGGATGGCTGCCGTGGACCGCCTGGCCGCAGAGCGCGTGCAAGAAGCCAACCTGCAGCTGCGCGAACGCGTGGTCGCGCTCGAGAAACAGGTGGCATTGTACAAGCAGGTCATGGCGCCAACCTCTGGTGACGAGGGCCTCAACATCCGCACCTGGAGCATCGCGCCGGCTGGTGCTCCAGGCCAATACCGCTATTCTTTGGTGATCCAGCAGCTGAGCTACCAGCACGCATGGTTGCAAGGCTGGGCGGAGGTGAATTTGATCGGCACCCAGGATGGTGAACCTGCGGTGTTGCCGTTGGTCGATCTGAGTCCTGAGGTCGAAGCGCAACGAATTCGACTGCGTTTTCGATATTTTCAAAAAATTGACGGTGCCCTGAGTCTACCTGCAGGATTCCGCCCGGAACGTGTCCAGGTGGTGGCAGAGCGCACGGGGAAGGTGCAGGAGCGGCGAGAGAAACTCTTCCAATGGGGTGGAAAGGCCGCATGAATCGGCGGAGGGAAAACGAAAATGTGGGGAAAAGAGTCGAACAAGCTGCCTGTGGGCGCGACCACCCTGGTTTCGCGCAGCACTTCACTGCACGGAGACCTGCGGTTTTCCGGCAAACTGGAAATCGAGGGTCAGGTATTTGGCAACGTGGTGGGCAGTGAAGATGCAGTGGCGTCTGTCCGCATTTTGCCAGAGGGCCGCGTGGAGGGGGAAATTCGAGCCCCGACTGTCATCATCAGTGGCACGGTCGTTGGCGACATTGTCTCGACTGAGCGGGTCGAGTTGCATCGCGGAGCGCTGGTTGAAGGCAACATTTACTACCAGGTCATCGAGATGGCCAGTGGTGCACAGGTCAATGGCGGGCTGGTGCGCCAGACCGAAAGTGCGGACCAAAGAGCCTTGGAGCTGCAGCCGAAATCATCGCAGCCAAAGGATTTGCCGTCAGGGGCTGTGTCAGAGCCGCTGAGCGGGTAAGCAGGTGCAGGGAAGGTTGTCCATTGCAATCGGCGCGCCTCGTCCCCAGTTAGTTGCAGTGGTTAGAGCGCTTTTGTAAGCTCGCACGTGCCGCTCCGCTCCCGTGTCGTCCAGTTGCGTGGGGATGCGCTGGGCGGCTGAAGTTTCCCATCATGCTTGAACACAGGAACCTGCGTACTTCCATGTCGGCTCCCGAAATCCAACAACCCCGTACGCTTGAGGTCACCCCGGCCGCTGCGAGCAAGGTGCAGCAGTTGCTCGCGGAAGAGGGCAACGCGGGTTTGAAGCTGCGGGTGTACGTGACAGGGGGTGGTTGCTCCGGCTTCCAATATGGATTCAGTTTTGATGAAAGCGTGGCCGATGACGACACCCGTGTAGAGCGGGACGGTGTCATGGTGGTGGTGGACCCGCTGAGCTATCCATACCTGCTCGGTTCCGAGATCGATTATGCCGAAGGCCTCGAAGGCGCACGGTTCATCGT
>DHQM01000089.1:2055-2877 GCA_002408105.1 Gammaproteobacteria bacterium UBA5338
GGGTCTGACTCTGGCGGTTGATCACCTCAATGGCTGGGTGCCTGTCCGGCATTGGTTGGGTCAGGCGACGTAGAGTCCGCCAAGGGGTACAGCCCGCTCTGCACCTGTGACCGAGGGCAGGTTGCCCGGGCGTCCTGCCAGGCGTTCGCGTGCGAGCCAGGCGAAGGTGGCGGCCTCGACCCACTGCGGTTCCAAGCCCAGGCTGGCGGTGGTGGTGATTGAAGTCTCCGGAAGCCTGCTCCGCAGCGCCTCTACCAGCGCCCTGTTCCGGCTGCCTCCGCCGCAAAGAAACAGCCCTCCCTCGTTGCCCCACCGATCAATGGCGGCAGAAATGGACTGGGCCGTGAAGGCGAGCAGGGTCGCTTGCACCTGTACTGGGTCGACCTCGTTGACCTCGGCGAGCTGAAGCTCCAGCCAGCGCAGCGTGAAGTCTTCTCGTCCGGTGCTTTTCGGGGGGGGTGCCTGCAGGAAAGGGTGGCGCAACAGCCGGTCGAGCAGCGCCTCGTCGGGCGCTGCGCCCGACGCCCAGGCGCCGTCGGCGTCGAAAGGCGTGTTGCGATGGCGTTGGCACCAGGCATCCATCAGAAGGTTCGCAGGCCCCGTATCGAAACCAACCACGGGTACCGTTTGGTCCGTGGGTGGCAGACAAGTGAGGTTGGCGATTCCGCCAAGGTTTAGAACCATCCGGGCATTGGGCCCACGGAAGCGGGCGGCGTGGAAACCGCATGCGAGCGGCGCGCCCTGGCCACCGACGGCGAGGTCGCGGCGGCGAAAATCTGCCACCACGACCAAGCCGGTCAGCTCTGCAATCAAGTTGGGGTC
>DHQM01000089.1:3111-3544 GCA_002408105.1 Gammaproteobacteria bacterium UBA5338
AGTTCTGCAATCAAGTTGGGGTCTCCCACCTGCCAGGTGAACGGGTGCGCGTGGTTGGGGTCGTGACGAATCGTTTGGCCGTGGCTGCCGACCGCGGCGATGTCGCGTCGGTGGATCTGGTGCTTGGCCAACAGTGTGTTGACGGCCTCGGCGATCAACTCTCCGAATCGGTGGTCCAGTACGCCCGTGCGTGCCAACTCGCTGGTTCCAGGCTCCGCCAGGGCCACCACCTCTCTGCGCAATTCCTCCGGGATGGGATGGCAGTGGTGCGCAATCAAGTCGGCGGGGCCGGCCCCGTCAAATGCGAATACTCCGACATCGATGGCGTCCAGGCTGCTGCCGGACATGACCCCGATGTACCAAGCCGGGCCCTCCGAGGTGGGGTGTGTCACGGTAGCGTTGCCTGAGCGAGCTGGGTGGTACGGGTGGAGCG
>DHQM01000089.1:3837-4151 GCA_002408105.1 Gammaproteobacteria bacterium UBA5338
CTGAATCGGGCAAGCTCGGCTGGGTTGATCGCGGTGGCTTTCGGTAGCGCAACGGTCAGCGGGTTGCGATGCACACCATGCATCCGGAATTCATAGTGCAGATGCGGGCCGGTTGCGAGGCCACTGGAGCCCACATATCCGATGATATCCCCTTGCTTGACCCGCTTTCCGGCGCCCATCCCGCGGGCGAACCCATTGAGGTGAGCGTACAGCGTTGTGTAGTCCTGGCCATGCTGGACGATCAGGGTGTTGCCGTACCCGCCTTTGATTCCAGCGAACAGGATTTTCCCGTCTCCAGTGGTGCGCACCGGCGT
>DHQM01000089.1:4458-4646 GCA_002408105.1 Gammaproteobacteria bacterium UBA5338
CCGCGACCTGCAGCGTAGTCAACGCCCTTGTGTGCCCGAATTCTGTGCAGAATGGGGTGGCGGCGCTGGAGGTTGAAGCCCGACGAAATGCGCACCACGTCGACCGGGTTGCGCATGAATGCCTTTCGCATGCTGGTGCCGCCCGGTGTGTAGTAATCTGCGTGCCCGTCGAGGCTTTGATAGCGCAC
>DHQM01000089.1:4923-6026 GCA_002408105.1 Gammaproteobacteria bacterium UBA5338
AGCACGTCGCCGAATCCGATGCGCTCACCGTCGAGAAACTGCTCTTCATAGAGCACATGAAAGCGGTCGCCTTGGCGCAGGTCTAGCGTGAAGTCGATGTCCCACCCTAGGATGCGGGCGATCTGGTAGGCAACCTCCATTGGAACTCCAGCATCGACACAGGCTTCGAGCAGCGAAGCTTGGATCACTGCGCTGCGAAACGCGGTTTGAACCTCCGGTGTTCGCGCGTCCTCTGATCGGCTGAACCCTTCGGGCGTGCGCACCCAGGTGATGGTCTCGAGCGCACTCTTGTGGTAGCGCAATCCCGCCAGTTGGCGCTCCGCATTGAACACGAAGGCCAACCGTTGGCCAGGATAAATGCGGTGCAGATCCTTCGCGGCCGGGTCTTCCGCGATTAAGTTGGCCAGCTCTGTGGGCGAGGCGCCCGCGCGGGCAAACAATGCGGACAAGGTGTCCCCGTTGCCGATCAAGTATTCGTTCCAGGCCTCCGTCCACCTTGGGTCCGCGGTGATGGGGCCTTGTGGTGCAGCCAAGAGGCCGCTGATGTCGGCGGGCTCGGCTGTAGGGGTTGGCCCGGGCAATGGCACAGGAGCCCGCACAGCAGACGCGGGCTGCCCCGAGAAAAGCGCGGTGATCACCATCGCTGTACCCACCACAGCGAGGGCTGAAAGATGGAAGTGGGGCAAGTGCCAGAATTTTCTGGTACGGGTGGTGGTGTCCATGCAACCTATCCATTGCCGGTGGGCCTATGTGAAATATACCAAAGCTGAGGGCGCGCGCGAGACGGCTTTTATTTGCGTCAGATTCAGATAAGGTGCGCCCCTGGCGTTTCTCTGTGTTTGCTTCCCTGAGCGTTTCAATGACCGATCTCGAAGAAGGCCTGGCGCTGATTCAGCGTGGTGCTGACGAAATCCTTCCCGAAGAGGAGCTGGAAGCGCTGCTGCGTTCCGGACGCCGCTTGCGCGTCAAGGCGGGCTTCGATCCCACGGCCCCCGACCTTCATCTCGGCCATACGGTGCTGCTCACCAAGTTGCGGCAGTTTCAGGACCTTGGTCATGAGGTGATCTTTCTTGTCGGGGACTTCACGGCGATGATCGGCGACC
>DHQM01000068.1:0-2213 GCA_002408105.1 Gammaproteobacteria bacterium UBA5338
CCCCTGGGGGCCGCGTTGCAGCGCCCCGAAATCCGGGCCTCTGTCCAGGGCGAGACCGGTGTTCGTGCCACGCTGCCGGACCGGCTACCGGCCGTCGGAGCAGTTCCGGATCTTGACGCCTACCGGAGCCGGTTCGCGCCGCTGCGTCACAATGCCCGCGAACCAGTGCGCGCGGTCGCACCCATGTTGCCTGGTCTGTTCGTCAATGCCGGTCACGGCAGCAAAGGGTTGAGCATGGCGCCGCTCGCTGCGGAGTTGCTGGCCGCCTACCTGACCCATGAGCCTTTCCCCTTGACCTGCGCCCTGGCCGAGGCGGTGGCCCCGGTCCGCTTCCCGATGCGGGCGCTGATCCGCGGCAGGGATTGACTGGCCCGTCCCCGTGATTGCGCCCCCGGCTTGTCGCCCGGGTGCCGAAATTCCGGTACAGTACGCGGGCCTCAGGCGACAACAACAACGAACAACAACCAACACTGTGGCCCGGCACAGCACCTGATGTGCCGCTCCCCTTCTGGCTTGCTGGTATCCGACCACGAGACGCTGGCGCTGGAACTCGGCCAACCGGTGTTGGGGCATCCAATTACAACAACGAGGACAATTACGATGAGCGAACCGGCGTACCTGAGCGATCCCTTGCAGGCAGCAGCCACAGGCATGATCGTCGCTTTCCACGCGCACCAAGCCCCCGACCGCATGGCCATCCGCGCCGAGCAAGGCCCAACCCGGACCTACGGAGAACTCAATGCGCGCATCAACCAGGTTGCGCGGGTGATGCGTGAGCAGGGCCTGAAACCGGGAGACGCGGTGGCACTGGTTTGCTCCAACCGGGCGGAATTTGCGGAGGCCTTGCTCGCCTGCTTTCGAACTGGCCTGCGGGTGTCTCCGGTCAACTGGCACCTCACGGCCCCGGAAATCGCCTACATCGTTAACGACTGCGAAGCCAAGGTGCTCTTCGGCGACGCACGCTTTCGCGACACCATGGAAGAGGTGCTCAAAGAGTCGCCCCATGTCCAGCTGCCCCTGGCCATCGGCGGCAGCATCCCGGGTTTCAAGGACTACGACGCCGAAGTCGAAAAGCAGTCCGGTGAGAACATCGACAACCCATCCCGCGGGTTTCAGATGCTCTACACCTCCGGTACCACGGGCTACCCCAAAGGCGTGTACCGCGAGGTTGCAACCGCACCAACAATGCTGACCGAATTCGCCCACTATGAGCCAGGCAAGGACACTGCCCTGTGCACCGGGCCCCTATACCACGCTGCTCCGCTCGGTCTGGACTTGCTCGCTGCCATCGGCAACGGGGTTGGGATCGTCTTGATGGACAAATGGGATCCGGAAAAATGCCTCAAGTTCATCGAAGAGTACAAGATCACCCAAAGCCACATGGTTCCGACCATGTTTCACCGGATGCTCGCACTTCCCGAAGACGTACGCAGTAAGTACGACGTATCTTCTTTGAAATTCATCATTCATGGTGCTGCGCCCTGCCCGGTGCATACCAAGCAGCAAATGTACGACTGGTTCGGCGATGTCATCTACGAGTACTACGGCGCCACTGAAGGTGTCGGCACCATCGTTGGCCCGGACGACTGGAAGAAGAAACCGGGAACCGTCGGCGTTGCTCCGGAAGGCATGCTCATTGTCGACGAAGAGACCGATGAGGAACTCGGCCCAGGGAAGGTGGGCATCATCTGGATCCCCGTGCCCGAAGAAGGCGGCTTCAAATACTACAAGGCCGAGGAGAAAACCCAAAAAGCGTACCGCAAGGGCACCCACTATTCCATGCATGACATGGGGTACATCGACGAGGACGGTTGGCTGTACCTGTCGGACCGGCGGGCGGACTTGATCCTCTCCGGCGGGGTCAACATTTACCCGGCTGAAGTCGATGCAGCGCTCTTGAAGCACGATGCAGTCGAAGACGTGTGCACCATCGGTGTGCCCAACCCCGACTGGGGACAGGAAGTGATGTCCGTCGTACAGCTGAAAGAAGGCGTTGCTGCAAGCGACCAGATGGCGCAAGACCTGATCGCACACTGCCAGGCGACCATCGCCAAGTTCAAGTGCCCGCGCAAGATCGAGTTTACGGATGAGCTGCCCCGCAGCGATGCCGGTAAAATTCAGCGGCGCAAGGTGCGTGACAAGTACGTTCCCGAAAGCTGAAAACTCGGGTTCGAGAAAAAAAAGACCCGCCAATGGCGGGGCTTTTTTTGTTG
>DHQM01000068.1:2450-2732 GCA_002408105.1 Gammaproteobacteria bacterium UBA5338
AAAAAGCCCCGCCAATGGCGGGTCTTTTTTGGTTGTGGCCCCTGGTCATGGTCCAGTGCTTCAGGCGAGTTCGAAGACCGGCAGGTGGCGCCCCTCAGCGATGGGCTCCCAGGCCAGTTTCACGCGGTCGCCAACCTTGACCGAATCGGGGTCACAGTTGACGACGTTGCTCATCAGGCGTACGCCTTCATCCAAGTCCACCAGCGCGACCACGTAGGGCACCGCCTCGACCATCGCCGGATTGCCCGGGCGATGCATGACACTCACAGCATACACCGTGCC
>DHQM01000009.1:0-5751 GCA_002408105.1 Gammaproteobacteria bacterium UBA5338
GCGCGTTGTATTGAGGTCGGTGAAGGAGGCAGCAATAGCCGTTGGTGACACGAGGCGGTGACAGGTGGGTTGAATGAAGGAAAAGACGGGTGTTGAGCATGGCGCCCAACCATCAGAACACTGCTTTGCAGGCTAGGTGAGCCAGCGCGCGCCAACGGCGGAGACCAGCACCAGACCCAGTGCCAGATTTGTCGCCACCAACCGACGAACCCGCGTAAGCTCGAAATTTGCCTCAGTCCAAAGTCCCCGCGTGACCGCTGCACGCAGGTACCGGTAAGGACCAAAAAACGTGAAGGAAAAAATCAAGGTCATCACCGCCGCAAGCCCCGCCATTAGGTGTACATACAGGGGAATCTGTGCGATGTCCGAGAACCTGGACAACAGCAGCCACAGACCGGTCGTCCACAACACCAGTACGAGTACCCACACCCAAGCAAAGAACACCTGCAACACTTCCGACCAAAGCCGCAGACCAAGGGGTGGCTCAAGCAGGCGCCCGGCCACCGGCCTCAGGGCCATATAGGCAAAAAACATCCCGCCGACCCAGATCACTGCGGCAACCAGGTGCAGCAAGGCGCTCAGATCAAAGTCCACCCTTTCCCCCCCAGAGTGTGCGGTCCGCTCGAGCCGTTGTACTCTCGCCCAGCGGCCCAGCGGACGCAAGCATTGGCGACGCTGCGGTGGTGAAGCTCCGGCGCGTGCTCAGCGGGCAGCCCGTGTCGGGGTTAGAGCGCCTTGCCCGTCATCTTCGATGCATGCAAGTGCGGTACTCTGGCCTCGTTGAGCCCCTTTTCGTCGCGTTCCTGCGTGACTCACCCCTGGAGCCCCTGTTATGGACCTACAGCGATTTGGCTACAAATTCACCGACACCGACCACCCCGAACTGGAATCCATTCTCACTTCTGCCGAGCGCGAGCGCTGCCCCATCGAGATCGGGCTGTACCACAGCCATCCGCGTGCGATAGGGCTACTGACAGAGGCCCTGGCAGAATCCGAGCTGCCCATTAACACCCACCTCGACCACAACCAGTACTCCATCTTTGGCATCAGCGAGCGGCTCGACGACCTGGCTCGCCAGATCGAACATGCACAGGCGCTTGGGTCCACCTACTCCATCACCCACCTCGCGACGACACCCCTCGGCCAGCGGGCCAAGGTCCGGCGCGAGCTCGTTGACGGATTGGTCCGGGAGTTGCGCCTTGTCAACGCCCTCTGCTGCGCCCTGGACCATCGGATCCATGTCGAGAACACCTTCCACGACCTGGATCTGTATCAAGAGTTGTTTGCAGCCATTGCCAATGAACAGCTCGAGCAGATCCACTGTTGTTTCGACATCGGCCACGCCAAGGTTTGGTCTACCCGACCCTTTTCGCACTGGCTGGAGTGGCTCAAGGATGTTGAGGAGGCGGGGTTTTCGCTCCACATGCATTTGCATGCGAATGGGGGCATCAAAGATGAGCACCTGTCATTCGTGGAAGCCGATGCCCGGGGTCTGGATGCTCCCGATGAATACATGCCGGAGGGCCCCTACTGGGCGCTGGCACAGCTTGGGGCGGCGCATCCGGAAGCCCGCAAAGTGTACGAAGTGAAGCCTGCCTACGCCGTGCGCAATCGGCACCACACGCAAGCGCACATACAGCGCCTGCGGGCCATCAAGGAAACCCGCAGCGCGCTTGGTTGAGGCCGTGCGGCGCTGCGGGTTCTCTGATCAGACCGCGACAGGACAAGTCCCAGGGTCACCTGGGAAGCTTCCCGTGGCGCTTTATCCGACCGAAATCGTGCGGCGCTTGGCCCGCTCGGCTTTCGGCAAGGTCAAGGTCAAGACGCCATCGGCAAACTCCGCTTTGGCGGCATCGACGTCCACCTCGCCGGGTAAGCTGACGGTGCGAGCAAAGCTGCCGGTGCTGATCTCGCGGCGAACGTACTCGCCTTCGCCCAGCTGGCTTTCACTGTGGCTTTTGCCGCGAATACTGACGCTGCTGTCTGTGACAGACACCTCCAGGTTGTCCTTTTTCACACCAGGAACCTCTGCGGTCACGACGATCTCGCTGTCGCGGTCAACGACGTCGACTGCCGGCATGCGCCCCTCTGCGGCTTCAGACGAGAACGGCCAGCGCCGGTTGCCAGGCCGCAACCAGTTCGGCGCGAAGAAATCGTCGAACAGGCGCTCCATCTCCTCGAACGGGTGCAAGCGCCGCGCGACTGGTGCGCTCGTAGGGCTTTGGGCGGGCTTGGCTGCGACGGATTTGGGTTGTTGTTCAGTCATGGTGTGTACCTCTCTATAGGGACAGGCAATGCATCTAAGGCGGGGTGCCACCTCCACTCGAGAGCTGCGGCACCCATTCGAAGGCGTTTCTGGGGACTCGGTTCTTCGATATCAAGGCAAGGTCGCTGCACCTTTGATGCACATCAAGCCGCTGCGACAGGGTCCCTTCTCTGTCGAACGTCCGCCCGGCATCCGTTGACTGCAGGCCGATGGGCGGCGGCGGTGATAAGATCACGCCATGCGCCATCCGGTCCCCGCCCGCCCTCCATTGCTGCCCTTCCTTAAGCCCGCTTCGACGCAGCAGCCCTGGAAAGACGTCAGCCCAGAGCCGGCTCCGGCGGCACGGCGCATCCAGCCAGCCTGTTTTGCTCGGGTTCTGGTGGCCATTCCACTGCTCGCCTTGGGTGTGGCAGAAGGGGTTGGAGCCGACGGGGTGCTCGAGACCGGCCTGCGCAGCTACCACTTCAATACCAGCTTTGCCACCGGCTACGCGCTCTATACCAAAGGTTTTTGGGCCGGAGAGGCAACGAACGACTGGTCGCTTGAGGCGGTGTCCATGGACCGGTTCGAGGACACCGGCACCTATCTGGTGGGCGGCAACGTACACCGGTTCTCAGCCCAGTGGTTCAGCACCCTGTTCGTGGGCCGCGGCAGTGGCATCAACTGGCCGAAGCTGCGGGTCGATGCGACGGTCTACCGGAAATGGTTCACCGACCAGTCACTTGTGACTGGGCTTGGCGTCGGCCACTACGATGCCCCAGAGGGCGGGCGCGACCGCTGGCTGCTGGCCGATGCCAACATTTACTTGCCGGGGCCCTGGATTGTGCAGACCAGCCTCACGTTGAACCGCAGCGATCCCGGCGGCATCGCGTCCGAGCACGGACTCATCGCCCTCACCCACCTGCGGCCCCGGGACCGCCAGCTCACACTCAGCCTGCGCAGCGGCGAGGCGGGCTACATTGACCCAGGCTCGGCGGGCCAGGTGAGCAGGGAAGTTGGGTACGCCTTCACCAGCATCGGACTGAACTGGCGGCAATGGTGGGGTCCCGGCTGGGGCACCCAGCTGGGCGTTGAGCGGTATATGCGCAGTGCCTACGATCAGACATCGCTCGATCTGGGCGTGTTCCGAGAGTTCTGATCGACCGTGCCTGGCTCACCCAACGATACTGCCCAAGCGGCCCGTGAAGAAGAGCGCGACTTTGAGCGGCTCCACAGCTTCAGCCACGCCGGCACCCGGATCAACCAGCACCGGGCGTTGCACCGCCTACCCTGGACCCGCCGGACCGCGTTCCGATTTGTGCTGCCGTTGGGGTTTACGCTCCTGCTATTGGCCGGGCTGGAGCCACTGCTGCACAGTTGGTGGGTGCTGTTTTCCTGGTGGCAGCCACGGCTCGGCCTCGGCAGTGAGCTGCGCTTTCTGGAGCGTGACTGGCTCGGCCTGCTGTATTACTACATCCCCACCCCCATCACCCCATCAGACCAGCCGAGCGATCGGGTTCTCGGCATCGCGCTTGCAGCAACCATTTCGCTGATGGCTGCAAGCCACCTGCTTCTGCGCCGCCGGTGGCTGCCGGTGGTGTACGTCCTGTGGGCGCTCGGCATGTTTCAACTGATGGCAGTGGGGTTCTTTGTTTGGTTGCCTTCGCTGTTTCCCTACACTGTCGCTGAGCATGTGGGCATGGGACTCGACATGGGCCTGACCCTGGTGTTCCTACTTCCCTGGTTGTTGGCGCTGATTTACTACCCCTTCGGGTTTGGACTGGCGCGCCAAATTGGCACCACTGCGCTGATGGTGGGCTGGCTGGTGCTGTTCTTGCCCCACCAGTACCTGGTGCACGCTGCAGTGTTGCATTGGGGAACTGCGTTGTGGATGCCTCTGCTGTTCATCGTATTTGGCGTCTTTTTGAACGTGGTGCTGCTGATCGCCATCTACAGCTGGGCCATGAGCGCACCCCGCCGATGACCACCCCGAAACCAGTCACTCCCGCCTTTGTCTGTATCCTGGCATTGCTCTGGAGCGCAGCGGCATCCGCAGGCCCCGGCGTCTGCACCAACGCGTCCGGTGCGGACACTCCCCGACCCTGGACCGGCCAGGGCGTACTCACCCGGTGGCACGCCCCCTGCGTCTGGTCCGAAGAGCAGCGTGCCCTGGCACTGGTTCCAGCGCCGACGCGCTCCGCCACGGCTCGCGAGCGAGCCATCCGGGATGTCATCACACCGATCTTTCGCGCAACGCTGACCTTAGTTGTCGCCGTTCTGGTGGTGTTTTTGCTGCGCCACCTGCTCTTCAGCTTCAATCGGATGTTCGGACGCCAGCGCCACCCCTACCTGGACATCGACACGGCAGATTGGCCGCAGGTTGCGGTACTCGTGCCCTGCCACAATGAGTCAGCGGTTGTGGAACGCGCCCTTGGCGCCCTGGTGGAGGTGGATTACCCGGAGGGGCGACTGCGCGTTATTCCGATCGATGACCGCTCGAGCGACGACACGCGCGAACGAATCCTCGCGTTTGCGCAGAGACACCCGGATGTGGTGTTTCCATACCTCCGTGATGCCGGCATGCCTGGCAAGTCGGCTGTATTGAGCGAGGTGTCCCCAATGCTCGAAGCCGAGGTCTTGATCGTGTTCGACGCCGATTACATCCCCGGCCGCGGGCTGATCAAGCAGCTGGTGGCGCCATTTTTCGACCCCGAAGTGGGTGCTGTCATGGGCCGGGTCGTGCCCCACAACACGGGCCACAATTTGCTGACTCGGCTGCTCGATCTCGAACGTGCAGCCGGGTATCAGGTCGACCAGCAGGCGCGCATGAACCTCGGACTCATTCCACTGTACGGCGGCACAGTCGGTGGTGTGCGCCGCTCTGCCCTCGAAACCGTGGGCGGCTGGGACCCGCTCGCGCTCGCGGAGGACACCGACATCACCTTCCGGCTGCTGCTGGCCGGGTACAAGACCGTCTACCAAAACCGCTCCGAATGCTACGAGGAGGTCCCCGAAACCTGGCCGAGCCGCAACCGGCAGATCATGCGCTGGGCGAGGGGACACAACCAGGTCTTTTTCAGGGCGCTGTTACCGGTGGCCGCAAGCCGCAGGCTCAACTGGAAAGAACGGCTCGATGGCCTCGCTCTGCTGTCGGTCTACCTGCTGGCGCCACTGATGCTTGTGGGTGCGGTGGCAGCAATCGGTTTGTACTACCTCGGCAGCGAATACCTGTCCACCACTTGGCTCGCCATTGCCGGAATGGTGGCGTTCAACTGCCTTGGTAATTTCGCCGCCTTCCATCAAGTGGCCGCGGCGGTGCAACTCGACCAAGGCGGACGGCGTATCCGACTGCTGCCCTTCGCGCTGCTCAGTTTCGTGAGCAACCTGGTGAGCATTACCCGCTCCACTTACCACCAGCTGCGACAGGACGGTAATGGCAGGCGTCGCCCCCCCGACTGGCACAAAACCGAGCGCTCAGGAGACCCTCGTTGATGGCTTGGTCCTTT
>DHQM01000009.1:5950-6550 GCA_002408105.1 Gammaproteobacteria bacterium UBA5338
ATGGCTTGGTCCTTTCTGCTGCTGCTCTTGGTGGTGACCGGAGTCATCGGCGTCGTCCCACTGGTTCCCGCCTGGCGCGAGTGGCGCAGACCCACAGACGCCCACCCGCTCCAGGTTGTGCGTGACCTCAACACCGACCCGTTCCACTTCGCGGAACGTTTCGCCGAGCGGGCGCGCCCGCTGCTGACCCGTGGCGATTCCGCCTGGGCCTTCGAAGATGCGGTGCGTGTGGTGGCGGATGGTTCACCCGTGCACCTGGAAACCGAGCACGCTCAGGATGAAGGGGCCACCTCCCTGATCAGCAGCGGCCCGCTGCGACTCGCGGCCAAGGTGCGGCTGTCTCGTGAACTGATGACCACCGCCGACGCGGAGGTCGGCTCGGGTGCGACACTGCGGGCCCTGTACGCCGACGGCAAAGTCCAGCTCGGTCCCGGGGTCAAACTCGCGCGCTGGTTGCACGCTGGTACAGGCATCAACGCCGGTCCGGGCTGCGTGCTGCGCGGCCGGGTGACCAGCCATGGGCGGATTCGTCTGGCGCCTGGCACCCAGTTCGCCCGGCTGCACGCGCCGCGAATCACGACCGGGTCTGGCGTGAACAGC
>DHQM01000009.1:6848-6974 GCA_002408105.1 Gammaproteobacteria bacterium UBA5338
CCCGCCGCACCCAATTCCACCCGGAGCCTCTCAGGGGGGATGTACTGCTCAGCCCTGGGGTGCGCAAGGTCCAAGGCCACTGCGCTTTGCCGCCGGGTACCCGGCTTGACGACGCACTGGTCGTCA
>DHQM01000009.1:7261-7402 GCA_002408105.1 Gammaproteobacteria bacterium UBA5338
GGGCAACCTCATTGTCGGCTTCGGTTCACACCTCCACAGCATCAAGGCCTCGGGCAGCATCGAACTCGAGGCGCAGGTGGTGGTCAAAAAATCAACGATCGCCGGAGGGAGCCTGAACATCGGGCCGCACTGCCACCTGGG
>DHQM01000214.1:0-4352 GCA_002408105.1 Gammaproteobacteria bacterium UBA5338
TCGAAGGTGATCGAATAAGATCATCTATGGCCAGGCGATTGTAATCGTCGAGGCTTTGTTTGGGGGCGGCCGGCGCCGGTTCGGCTGTCTTCGTTCGTGGGTTCAAGGCCAGTAGCTCAATTGGCAGAGCGGCGGTCTCCAAAACCGCAGGTTGGGGGTTCGATTCCCTCCTGGCCTGCCATTTAAAACAGGCGTTGAGCGAGGCCTCTCTCGCCAATGCGCGGATGGTCATGGCGGCAGTAAAAGATCAGGAAAATGGTGGGCCGCTCAACGCCCTTAAATGGGCGGCGGTTGCCTTTTTGGTGGCCGTGGGGGTGGCTGGGAACCAGTACTTCTCTGGCGAGTCTTTGCTGTACCGCGTGCTCGCTCTGTTGGCGCTTGGGCTCGTGGCCCTGGCCGTTGCCTTGCGCACCTCTCAAGGCCGTTCATTCTGGAACCTCGCGACCGAGGCGCGGGCCGAGATCCGGAAAGTTGTATGGCCGACGCGCCAGGAAACCACCCAGACCACCTTGGTGGTGTTGGTGATTGTACTGATTATGGCGGTGATTCTCTGGGGGCTCGACACCCTCTTCGGTTGGCTGCTTTCTCTGCTCATTGGGTGACCTTGAATGGCCAAGCGTTGGTACGTGGTGCACGCCTACTCAGGCTACGAAAAAAAAGTGAAAGCCGCCCTGGAGGAGCGAATTCGTCGGGCGGGTCTTGAAGACCGATTCGGCGAGGTCATGGTCCCCACGGAGGAAGTGGTGGAGATGCGCGGCGGACAGAAGCGCAAAAGCGAACGGAAGTTCTTTCCTGGCTATGTGCTTGTTCAAATGGACATGGACGATGAAACTTGGCACTTGGTCAAGGAAACAGACCGCGTGATGGGTTTCATTGGGGGTACTGCTGATAAGCCCGCACCGATCAGCGATCGGGAAGCCCAGGAAATTCTGAATCGGATGGAAGCGGGGGTCGACAAGCCGCGGCCCAAGACCTTGTTTGAGCCGGGCGAAATGGTTCGGGTGACCGATGGCCCATTCAACGACTTCACCGGGGTGGTGGAGGAGGTCAACTACGATAAGAACCGCATTCGCGTCGCGGTGTTGATTTTCGGGCGCTCAACTCCGGTTGAATTGGAATTCGGTCAGGTGGAGAAGGCTTAAGCCCATTTCCGGCTGCGTGATCCTGCGCGGCACGTTTCTATTGGTATATGCGCATTAGACCGGGGAGCCGTACAAGGCGCTGGGACCCGAGAAGGAGTCGCGAGTATGGCAAAAAAAGTACAGGCCTACATCAAATTGCAGGTGAAAGCAGGGCAGGCCAACCCCAGCCCGCCAGTCGGGCCCGCACTGGGTCAGCATGGCGTGAACATCATGGAGTTTTGTAAGGCCTTCAACGCCCAGACCCAGGGAATTGAGCCGGGCCTTCCCATTCCGGTTGTCATCACAGTATACGCAGACAAAAGTTTTACTTTTGTGATGAAGACGCCGCCGGCAGCAGTGTTGTTGCGCAAGGCGGCGGGCATCGCCAAAGGCAGTGGCACACCCAACAGCGTCAAAGTGGGTACGGTGACACGGGCGCAGCTGGAAGAGATTGCTCAGACGAAGATGCCCGACCTGACGGCGCGGGATATGGATGCTGCGGTGCGAACCATCGCTGGCAGTGCGCGCAGTGCCGGACTTGATGTGGAGGGCGTGTAAATGGCCAAGTTGACCAAGCGTGCCCGGCTGATCCGGGAACGAATTGACCCGGTACGCCAGTACCCATTCGAAGAAGCGGTATCGCTGCTGTCCGAGCTGTCCACGGTCAAGTTCGTGGAATCTTTTGACGTTGCTGTCAACCTTGGTGTGGACCCGCGCAAATCGGACCAGGTGATTCGAGGTGCGACCACGTTGCCCTTTGGCAGCGGGAAGGACGTTCGCGTGGCGGTTTTCGCCTCCGGCGACAAGGCAGATGCCGCTCGCGAAGCCGGGGCGGACGAGGTTGGGATGGAAGAATTGGCCGCAGCCATCAAAGGTGGCGACCTCAACTTTGGCGTGGTGATTGCGTCTCCGGACGCCATGCGTGTGGTGGGTCAGCTTGGCCAGATTTTGGGCCCGCGTGGGCTCATGCCCAATCCGAAAACCGGGACTGTGACTCCGGATGTCGCCACTGCGGTCAAGAATGCCAAATCTGGCCAGGTGCGCTACCGAACGGACAAGGGCGGAATCATTCATTGCTCACTGGGTCGGGTCGGATTTTCCGCCGACGCTGTGCGAGGAAATCTCGAAGCGCTGCTGGCGGATTTAAAAAAGGCGAAGCCCGCATCCGCGAAGGGGGTGTACATGAAGAAAATCAGCTTGAGCACCACCATGGGGCCTAGTGTCGCAATCGATCAGTCGACCTTATCGGTCTAGCGACGCACTAAGCATACGCGCACCGCATGGGCTGGTGCGCTCAAAGACTTTGGGAGCTTCTTGGTGATCGCCTGCATGGGTGGATTGACTGGAAGCCGTCAAAGACCGTAGGTCCGAGGCTCGGTGCCTTGGTTAATGTCTGCCTACGTAGACGGTGTGGTTCCTCTTGGAGGGCCACCCGATCACCAAGTTGGTTCGACGCCGGCTCTGGCGTTGGCCGATTGACGTGACACTGCCTGTAAGCATTTGCGAGCGGGCGCATTAGGAGTACCAAATGGCTCTGAGACTGGAAGGCAAACAGCAGGTTGTTGCTGAGGTCAATCAGATCGCCGGAAGCGCGTTGTCTGCGATTGTGGCGGACTATCGTGGTGTGAATGTCAGTGACATGACCGTGTTGCGAGCCAAGGCACGCGAGGCGGGGGTTTATCTGCGCGTCGTGCGCAACACCCTGGCGCGTCGCGCTGTTGAAGGCACCGAGTTCGAGTGTATGCAGGAAGCATTCGTCGGTCCTTCGGTCTTGGCATTTTCGATGGAGGAACCTGGGTCGGCGGCTCGTCTGCTCAAGGACTTCGCGAAAGGCAATGAGCACTTCGAGGTTCGCGCGCTTGCGTTGGGTGGGACCCTCATGGGGGCTGACCAACTTGATGTTTTGGCAAAACTTCCAACACGAGAGGAAGCCTTGGCGTTGCTCATGCAGGTTATGCAGGCGCCGATTGCCAAACTCGCAACCACCCTCAACGAAGTTCCGGCGAAACTGGTTCGTACCGTCGCGGCAGTTCGCGATCAGAAACAAGAGGCCGCTTGACGCCCAGCGTCATGGCTTGGTCGATCGATTTTGGAGACAGTGAAAATGGCTTTGGCTAAAGAAGAAATTTTGGACGCAATCGCAGAGATGAGCGTCATGGACGTGGTGCAGCTCGTCGAAGCGATGGAAGAACGGTTCGGCGTTTCCGCAGCTGCTGCGGTCGCGGTCGCGCCTGCGGCAGCCGGTGCAGGCGCTGATGCGGGCGCTGCTGAGGAGCAAAGCGAGTTCGACGTGATCCTCACATCGGCAGGCGAGAAGAAAGTGAATGTGATCAAAGCGGTCCGCGCAATCACTGGCTTGGGGCTCAAAGAGGCCAAGGAGCTTGTTGATGGTGCGCCGTCCCCGGTCAAGGAAGGCGCCTCAAAAGAGGAAGCGGAGGACATCAAGAAGCAGCTGGAAGAGGCCGGCGCGGGCGTCGAACTCAAGTAGCCTGTTGCGGCGCGTCCTCAATTTTCTAGGCCCCGATAGGCTGGTGACGATCCGTCGCCGGCCTATCGGCGTCGCTGCCACAACCACGCCGCTGTTCCCGCACGGACTGCCCGGCGGGCGGGTGTGCGCGTTGGCTGGCGAGGGTTACCCGCGGCGACCCTGCCGCGTTGTTCGCAGTCTCTGCGGCCCGGCAAGGGCCACCCTGCGGATATTCTCGAATCACCTTTAACAAGAGGCTGGGATAGGCGAATGGCATACTCCTACACCGAAAAGCAGCGCATCCGCAAGGAATTCGGGAATCTCCGGCGGGTGATGGAAGTTCCCTATTTGCTCGCCATCCAAGTGGACTCCTACCGCAGTTTCTTGCAGGCTGAGGTCGCGCCGTCCGAGCGGCTGGAAGAAGGCCTGCATGCAGCCTTTAAGTCGGTCTTTCCGATCGCCAGCTACTCGGGCAACTCCGCCCTGGAATACGTTTCCTATGAACTCGGCGAACCGCCATTCGATGTGAATGAATGTCAGTTGCGTGGGGTCACCTACGCGGTTCCGCTGCGGGTTAAGGTGCGGCTGATTATTTACGACAGGGAGTCGAGCCAAAAGGCCATCAAGGACATCAAGGAGCAAGAAGTTTACATGGGCGAAATCCCGCTCATGACCGAGAACGGCACCTTTGTCATCAATGGCACCGAACGGGTCATCGTTTCCCAGTTGCACCGCTCTCCGGGGGTGTTCTTTGATCACGACAA
>DHQM01000214.1:4596-5663 GCA_002408105.1 Gammaproteobacteria bacterium UBA5338
TCCTGGCTCGATTTCGAGTTTGATCCGAAAGACCTGGTGTATGTCCGCATCGACAGGCGTCGCAAGCTGTACGCAACCGTGCTGCTGCGCGCGTTGGGGTACGACTCGGAAGAGATTCTTCAGCTGTTTTTCGAGACGGACCGGTTTCGTGTTGACGGTGAGAACTATGTCCTCGAGCTGCCGGACCCCTCGCGCTTGCGCGGAGAATCCGCAGGCTTCGACATCGTAGACGAGCAAGGCAAGGTCATCGTCGAACAGCAGCGGCGCATCACGGGTCGGCACATTCGACAAATCGAAAAGGCAAAGATTCGCGAATTGCCGGTGCCGGTGGATTACCTCATTGGCCATGTCCTGGCCACCGACATTGTCGCGGAGGAAACCGGCGAGTTGCTGTGCCCCTGCAATGCGGTTCTGACCGAGGAGTTGCTGGATAAGCTCCGCGAGCACGGGGTTCAGCACATCGACGTGCTGTACACCAATGACATCGATCGCGGCAGCTACCTGTCCGACACTTTGCGCCTGGACACCACCCAATCCCAGTTGGACGCGTTGGTGGAAATTTACCGCATGATGCGTCCGGGTGAGCCGCCGACCAAGGAGTCGGCTGAGAACCTGTTCCATAACCTGTTTTTCTCGCAGGAGCGCTACGACCTTTCGGCAGTGGGGCGGATGAAGTTCAACCGCAGGGTCGACTCTTCGGTCACCGAAGAGATTGGCACCCTGTACGACGGCAAGTACTTCAAGAACCGCGCTGACGAGCCGTCCAAGGCGCTGTTTGCCCAGCTCGGCGAGGATCCTTCGGACATTGTGGCGGTCCTGCGCAACCTGATGCTGATTCGGGATGGGCAGGGCAATGTCGACGACATTGACCACCTTGGCAACCGCCGCGTCCGGTCCGTCGGCGAGATGGCAGAAAACCAATTCCGCGTCGGCTTGGTGCGTGTCGAGCGGGCCGTGCGAGAGCGCCTGAGCATGGCAGAGTCCGAGGGCCTCATGCCCCAGGATCTGATCAATGCCAAACCGGTGGCCGCGGCGATCAAAGAATTCTTCGGTTCCAGCCAGCTGTC
>DHQM01000141.1:0-13517 GCA_002408105.1 Gammaproteobacteria bacterium UBA5338
AACGATCATGAACCGGTTCATGGCGATGTACATGGTAAGCTCCTCAGAGATGAATGGGGTCGAAGCACAGGTTCACCGGGCGGAGCGGGAAGCCCTCGGAACCGATGCGGTGCCAGCACGTCGAATGGTAAACAAAGTCCTTTCACAACACACCCGTCCACTCGTTCCGGACACGCCGAGACTGAGACCATCCATGACAGCACCCAGCTCCCCTCCAGACCAAACCAACAACCAGCTCGAGCGGTTGCGGCGCCTGGCGCGCACCCTGGACAGCAGCTTCCAACTGCCGGGCACCAGATTTCGTTTCGGCCTCGACAGCCTGATCGGGCTGGTGCCAGGCGTGGGTGATGGCGCCAGCTTTGCGGTTTCGCTGTACTTTATTGGCACCGCACACCGGCTGGGCGTGCGCAAGCGAACCCTGGTGCGCATGCTGTGGAACCTCGGTGTCGACTTCGTGGTTGGCGCCATCCCCTTGATTGGCGACCTGTTCGACTTCGGCTGGAAGGCCAACCTGCGCAACATGGAGCTGATCGAACGGGACCTGGCCCGTCAGGGACGCCCGGTGCGGCCCGTCGATACCGGCCACTAGTCGATTCCGATCCCTAAAGGCAGGCCGTAACAGCGGGTCGCACGCCCCCTGCGCAAGGCGCTAGACTGGCCACATGCGCACGCTGTCCTCGGTTCCAACACCCCCATCCAAAACCCCGCCGGACCCTGTCTGAATCCCATGCTGCGCGTGCACCACAGCAACCGCATGGAGACCCTGGTGGAGGTGCTGGATCACCTGGTGCGCCAGGCGTCAGCCCCACCGCTGGCGGCAGAAACCATTGTCGTTCCCCACCGCAGCATGGCGCACTGGTTGTCGCTGCAACTGGCAAACCGCTGGGGCATTGCTGCCAACCTGCGCTTCCCGTTTCTGGGCAACCTCATCTGGGAACTGGTGGCAGCACATGAGCAGCGCGACGCCCACAGCGAGCCATTTCGTCGCGACAGCTTGCGGTGGCGGATTCTGAACCTACTGCCCAGGCTGCTGGAATCGGGCGCACTTGAACGCACCCCAGGGGACTCCGAAGTCGTTCAGGCCCTGCGCCAACAGATCAACAACCATGGGGCCCACAGTGTTCAGGCGTATCAACTGGCCGATGCGCTCGCGGATCTGTTCGATCAATACTTGGTGTACCGGCCCGATTGGGTGTTGGAATGGGAAGCTGCCGCGCCTTCCGCCGACGAATGTCACTGGCAGCAAGCGCTCTGGCATGCGCTTCGGATGGATGTTGGCTCCTCCGTTCCCCACCGTGCGGTGGCACTGCGCAACTACATTGAGGACCTACTCAAGGGCCAGGTCTCGCAGATCCATCTACCGCACCGGATGTTGGTGTTCGCCCCGACCACGGTGCCACCGGCATACCTGCAGTTGCTGCAGGCGTTGGCCACACAGATCCCCGTCGACCTGTTGGTTCTAAACCCGTGCTTGCACTATTGGGGCGACCTTGTCTCTCCGCGCCGCCTGGCCCGCTTGCAGGCACTGTGGACACGCCACGGACGCCCTGATCTGAGTGACTACTATGCCATTCCCAACCGACTGCTCGCCGCCTGGGGCGACGCGGGGCGGCAGTTTCATGAACAACTCGCGGCCTCGGACGGCGAGCACCACGACTGCTTCACAGCATCTGGGTCGCCGGGGCTGAGTCTGTTGGAACAACTGCAGACCGACATTCTCCTGCTCCACGACCGGGCTCCGGATGGCGATGTGGAGCCGCTCGCACTGGCGGCCGACGACCGGTCCATTCAAGTGCACCTGTGCCACAGCCCTTTGCGCGAGGTGCAGGTGTTGCACGATCACCTGGTGAACCTGCTGGCCGACCCCGGCATCGAGCCACGTGACATCGTCGTCATGATGCCGAATGTAGCGGCCTATGCGCCCTACATTGAGGCAGTTTTTGGGCAATCCACACCGGCAACGGAAGTCCCCTGGTCCCTCAGCGACATGTCTGATCTCAGGTGCGACCCCCTGGTGCGCCTGTTTCTGAATTTTCTCAATCTTCCGGACAGCCGCTTGCCCCTGAGCGAAGTACTCGGGTTGCTCGAACATCCAGAGGTGCAGGCGCGGTTCGATCTCAATGCGGAGTCGGTGCTGCGCCTGCGTGAATGGTTCGAGGAATCGGGTATTCGGTGGGGCGCCGACGCCGCACACCGCGGGGAGGAAGGATTGCCCGAGGTCGGGCACCACACCTGGCGGTTCGGGCTCGACCGACTGCTGCTCGGCTACGCACTCGAACGCGACGACCTGTGCCACTCTGGCGTTGCGCCCTATCCGCACATTGAAGGCAGCAATGCACCCCTTCTTGGGCTGTTCGGGGTGTTCTGGCAACAACTCCTTCAGTTGCGCCGTCAGCTGTCGACGCCGCACCCACCAGCCCGCTGGAGCGCCGTACTCCACGGCATCATCGAGCAGTTTTTCAGGCCGAGTGAACCTGAGTCCACCCGCTCACTGCAGCGCTTGCACACCGCCATTGAGTCCTTGACCGATAGCTGGTCCCAAGCGGCGGTGGAGCAACCTCTGCCCCCCCAGTGGGTGCGCACAGCGCTGCAACAATTGCTTGAGAACCAGGTGCAAGCCAGTGGTTACCTCACCGGACAGGTCACATTCTGCGCCATGGTGCCAATGCGTTCGGTTCCATTTCAGATCGTGTGTCTGCTCGGCCTTGGCGACCAGGCGTTCCCCCGTTCGGAACCCGCCCTTAGCTTCAACCGGATGGCTCTTCAGCCACGGGCTGGCGACCGGGCCCTCCGAGAAGATGACCGCTACCTGTTTTTGGAGGCACTGCTGTCGGCCAGACAGCAGTTTTACCTAAGTTACGTTGGCCGCAGCCTTCGCGATGGCAAGCCCCTGCTTCCGTCTGTCTTGATCGACGAACTCCTGACCCAGATTGAGCGCGGATTTTACTGTGCCGACTCCGAGGAGTCGCCAACGACCCGGATTCAACGCCTCCATCCGATGCAGCCCTTCAGTGCGCAATACAGCCCGGGCCCGGGCTCCAAGTCGAGCCACAACGATCTCTGGTTGGAGCCGTCCAATTCGACTCAAATGCCGTCCTGGCCGGCGGACTTCTTCGCCGTAAAGCTTCCTCCGTTGACCAGCACCGAGGTGGCGCTCTCCAGCCTGCTCAGCTTCTGGCAGAACCCGACACGCGCACTTCTGAACGAGCGCCTCGACCTGCGCCTGACCGAACCCGACTCGGCGGTCGATGACCTCGAACCCTTCACCCTCAACGGCCTCGATCGCTACCTCCTGCGTACTGAACTGCTCGATCTGACTCCAAAAGCCGTGGCGCGGTCCCTCGAACAGTTGGAAGCTGCGGGCACGTTGCCCACAGGGCCCGCCGGCGCGCTCATTTTGCAAGAAGAAGACCGCAAGTTGGACAGGCTGCGGGCTCGGCTTAAGGCCGCCCCACCGAGCACCGGGCTGGACCTTGAAATTGAGATCCACCTATCCAAAGGTTCACTGCGAGGCTGGATGCCACGGCCACAGAAGGGCTGGTTGACCCTGTGGAGACCCGGTAAATTGCGGGCAGTCGACAGCCTCAGACTCTGGTTGCATCACCTGACGCTCTGCGCCCAGATCGAGGACTTTGAAGGCAGCCGGTTCATTGGGCTGGAGGATGTTCAGACCTTTGCATCGATTGCCAAGGAGCAGGCGCGGTGTTACCTGGACGACCTGCTTGAACGCTACTTTTCGGGCATGTGTGAGCCCCTCGACTTCTTTCCGGACACCAGCCACACCTACGCGAAGGCGGTACGCGAAAAACCAGATGAACCGAACCATCAAGCCGCCATTGAGAAAGCCTACCGGACCTGGAATGGCTCCAAGTACAGCCCGGGAGAGCGCGCCAAGCCGGAGTTCGCCTTGCTGTCCCGTGCACGGGATCCGCTGGGTTCAGCGACATTTGCCGAGCTTGCCCTCCGGGTCTGGGGTCCACTGCTTGATGGCCTAGACCCGACCGGACCATCCCCGTGAAGCCGCTGGATCTCACCCAACTGCCCCTCCAGGGTCGCCGTCTGATCGAAGCGAGCGCCGGCACCGGCAAGACCTTTACCATCGCCGGCTTACACCTGCGCGCACTCGTGGAGCCGAGCCCCCTGAAGCAGCGCCCCCTGGACATCACAGAAGTCCTGGTGGTGACCTTTACGGAAGCGGCCACAGCGGAACTGCGCGAGCGCATTCACGCGCGCGTCAAGGCCGCGGCACTGGCCTTCGACGCCGAAAGTACCGACCTTGAAGACCCGTTACTGAGCGCATTGGTTCAGCAGACCCCTGACCCCCAAGCAACTGCAGCGCGACTGCGCAACTGCCTCAGCCGCATTGATCAGGCACCCATTTTCACAATCCACGGCTACTGCCACCGTGTGCTGCGGGACCTGGCACTGGACAGCGGTCAGCCATTGAAACACGAGCTGATCACCGATTCCCGGCCCATGCGCGAGCGCGGCATCGAGGACTTTTGGCGGCGCCATTTTCACGCAAAACCCGTGTCCTACATTGGCTGGGCCCGCCAGCACTGGAACCATCCGCATCAACTATTGGACGAGCTCGAAGGGGTGCTGAACAACCCCACGTTGGACATCGGCCCGGCGCCAGAACCCGCGATCATCAATGCCCTGACGGCGGAGGTCGAGCGGCTACTGATCACCCTGAAGGACGCCTGGCCGACGGCGCGGCCCCAACTGACCGAACTCATCGGCAATGCCGTCGCCGCGGGCTACCTCAAGAAATCCGCAAACAAGCGGGAGTATCATCCGGATGAGCTGGAACAAGACTGGCGCACCTGGGACCTGTGGTTCGCCTCACCGACCCTGCCAACACCGCACCGACTTGAACTGGTCTCCACGGTGCACATGGCCTCTTGTCGTTCAGCAAAGGCAAAGAAAGCGGGCTGGAACCCACCCCACCTCGACTTCATGGAGTCCTGCAGTGCCTTGTTTGATGCGGTCGAATCACTCGACCGAATCTGGGCTTGGCAATTGCGCCACGCAGCAGTCCAATCGCTGCACACCTCGATCCGGGCACACAATCGCGCCGCAGCCACCTTCGGCTTCGAAGACCTGCTTCTGGGCGTCGATGCCGGCCTTCAGGGTCCAGCAGGGGATCAGCTCGCTCGCACGCTCGCGAACCGCCACCCGATTGCCTTGGTCGATGAGTTTCAAGACACGGATCCACTGCAGTACCGCATCTTCGATCGGGTCTACGCTGAACCCAACACCGCCTTGCTGTTGATCGGTGACCCCAAGCAGGCCATTTACGCCTTTCGTGGTGCCGATGTGTTCACTTATCTGCAGGCCAGGCAGGCGACTCGGGAGTCAGTGGACCGGTTCACGCTGCACACCAACTGGCGTGCAAGCGACGAACTGGTGACGGCTGTCGACCAGCTGTTTCGCCAGCACCCCGCGCCCTTTGTGTACGATGAGGACATTCGCCTGCCCAAGGTCGAAGCGGCAGTCGAGCCTGGCGCCCATGCCCTGAAGGTCAACGGCGAGACCGCCGCCGCCTTGCAGGTGCTGCCCCTCAAGCCCGAAGGCAAGCCCCTGTCTAAGGAAAAAGCCCAGGCGATGCTGGCAGAGCGCTGCGCCGTAGAGGTCTCGCGCCTGCTGAATCTGGCGGTCGAGGGCCAGGCTTGGCTCCAGAGCAGCCACAAGGCAAAGGCCCCGCTGCGGGCCAGTGACATCGCTGTTCTGGTGTCCAGCCACGATGAGGCCCACAGCATGCAGCAGGCCCTCGCAGGGCTCGGGGTACCCAGCGCCCACCGCGGACAGCAGAGCGTCTTCTCGACCCCACAAGCACTTGAGCTCGAAGCGGTTTTGCGCGCTGTCGAGGCGCCCGAAAGCGAATCGCGCATGCGGGCCTGTGTGGCCACCCAGTTGCTGGGCCTGGATGCCGCTGGGGTCTACGCCGAACTCGCCAGTGGCCCACAGTGGGAGCACCGGATCGAACGCTTCATGGCGTACCGCGACCTGTGGGAATCGCGCGGCCCCCTGGTGATGTTGCACCAGTTGCTGCGCGTTGAAGCGGTGGTGGCCAGGATCTTCGCACCAGGCCCGCAGTCACAGGGGGCACCCCGCCGCGCCACCAACTTGCTGCACCTGGCGGAGCTGCTGCAACAGGCAGCAGACGAACACCCCGGCATGGAGCGACAGCTGCGCTGGCTGCGCCAACAAATTGAGCACCCACCACGTGGTGACGGTGCCTCTGAGTTGCGCTTGGAAGGCGACCAGACAATGGTGCAAATCGTCACAGTGCACGCGTCCAAGGGCTTGGAATTTCCAGTCGTGGTGCTGCCGTTCGTCGCCCTGACCAAAGGTCCGCACAAGGTCAATGGAAAAGGCGGGGTGCCACCCGTGCTGTTCCACGACCCGACTGCGGCAGACCAACTGCAGGTGGACTTTGGTACCGAAGCCTACACGGCCCGTGAAAAATTGGCAGCCAAGGAGCAGTTCGCAGAACGCGTGCGGCTCCTGTATGTCGCCCTGACTCGGGCCTCACATGGGTGCATTCTGGGCTGGGGCTCGATCCGAGACATCCAACATACCCCCTTGGCGTACCTGTTGAGTGGCAAGCGCGCCGACGATTTTCCGCCCACCTCACTCGACACCATGGAAACCGAAGAGTCCCTGATCGCGCCCTGGACGCGGTGGCGAGACGAGCACCGGGTTGACCTTGAAATCCGTCCTTTTGCACCGCCGATCACTGCACCGGCGGGCATGATTGGGTCGGAACCTGCAGTGCTGCGTGGCCAGGCAACCCCGCCACCACCCATCCCTCCAACCCGCGCAAACTGGCGGCTCAGCAGCTACAGCGCACTGGTTGCCGACATGGGTGGTGGCCTGCTTGAGCGGCCCGAGCACGATGACCTGATCGGGCCCATGACCAAGCCACCCACAGCACCGCAGTATCGGAGCTTCTTTGACTTTCCCGCCGGTGCCCAGGCTGGCAACTGTTTGCACCACCTGCTTGAACACATCGAGTTCGGTGGCGCACGGATGGATGTGCAGTGGGTCGAGCGCACGCTCGAGCAGTTCGGTTTTGATCCAGCCTGGACCGATGTGCTCTGTGACCAACTCGACACGGTCTTGCAAACACCGCTGAACGACACCGGTGTTCGCCTGTCCTCCATTGGCAGGCACCAGTGCGTGCGCGAAATGGAATTCTACCTGCCGGTTCACGGGTTCGAGCCCAGCCGGATCGACGCCTGGATCGATGCCATCGACGACGACGACCGACCGTCGACGCACCGGCCGCGACTTAAGCGGGGCCTCGAACGTGGCACGCTCAAAGGCTACATCGACCTGGTGTTCGAGCACCAAGGCCGCTACTACCTTGCCGACTACAAGTCGAATCACTTGGGTGACCGGTTCGAGGACTACCGACCCGAATGCCTGCGTGCCTCGGTGCTGGCCCACCGGTATGACCTGCAGTACCTGCTCTATACACTCGCGCTGCACCGCCACTTGCAGGCACGCCTGTCGGGTTACACCTATGAGCAGCACTTTGGCGGCGTGTTTTACCTCTACCTGCGTGGCATGCAGCCCGACAGCAACCACACCGGCGTGTACTTTGCCCGACCGAGCGCGGAATGGCTCCAAAACTTTGACGCGCACCTGCTTGGTGACCCGGCCTGATGGACCCGCTGGACCCAACGCCCACCACCACCGATGCAGACCGGCCCTCGGGCCGCCCACTCGACTCACAGTTCGCCGACCTGCTCGTGCGCCTGGGTGGTGTACAGGACCCACTGCTGTGGGCATCGGCGGCCCTGGTCAGTCGGCAGCTCGGCCAGGGCCACCTCTGTGTCGAGTTGGCGGAACATGCCGGCACAGCTTTCGAGTTCGGTGAGCGGCAAGTGAAGTTTCCATCTGCTGATGCCTGGGCGCAGGCGCTGTGTGCCTGGCCCATGGTGCACAGCGGTCAAGGCAACGCGTCCGCTCCCCTGGTGCTGCACGCCGGACACCTGTACCTACAGCGGTACTGGGCCATGGAACAGCGCCTGGCGCAGGGCCTCCTCGAACGCCGAATAACGGCGACCGAGCCGGTTGACCTCGATTGGCTGCGGACCATGCTTGAGCGCCTCTTCGGGCCGCCAGGGGACGAACTCGACTGGCAGCGGGTCGCGACCGCCAATGCAGTGCTGCAGCCGCTGGCGGTGATCGCTGGCGGTCCCGGCACCGGCAAGACCCATGTGGTCACCCAAGTGGTTGCACTGCTCGGGGCACAAGCGGCCCGCAACAACCACAAGCGGCTGCGGTTGGCCCTGGCGGCCCCAACCGGCAAGGCCGCTGCCCGCCTTGCCGCATCAATTGGCGCAGGCATCGCCAACTTGCCCCGGGAGCTGCAGCAGGCGACCCAGGTGCTGGTGCCCAACGCCACCACCTTGCACCGTTTGATCGGCTTGCGAGGCGATCCCACCCGCCCCAGGCACCAGGCCAGCAATCCATTGTCCGTGGATGTGCTGGTCATCGACGAAGCCTCGATGATCGACCTGCCATTGCTGACACGAACCCTGGACGCCCTGCCGCGCAACGCCCGTCTGCTGTTGCTCGGCGACCCAGATCAGCTGGCCTCGGTCGAAGCGGGCGCCGCGCTTGCCGAGGTCTGTACGGACGGGCATGGTTTCAGCGCTGCCGGCGCGGCACGCCTCGGCAGCGCTGCGGGGCAGTCGCTGCCCGAGACCGGAGACCCTGTGGGCACGCTCGCAGATCAGGTGGTCACCCTGGTCCACAGCCGCAGGTTCGCTCGTGCTGCCAACCCGAGCGCCCCCACGATCGGTGCTTTCGCCAGCGCGGTGCGTGGGGGTGACGCGGCCCAGGTGCGCGGGCTCCTGCAGCGCGCAACCCGTGTCGACGACCCCGCAGCTGAGCTGCACTTCTTCCGTGCCTCATCGCCCGTTGCCCACGCAGCAGTGTTCGACGAAATGGTGGCACGTGCCCGACAGCTCGCCAGCCTTGCTGACCCCCGCGCGGCGCTGGATGCACTGCACGGGTTTCAAGTTCTCTGCGCGTTGCGCGAAGGCCCATGGGGAACCCTGGCAGTGAACCGGGAAATCGAACAGCGCCTCGGTGCTGGGCCGGACCGTTCAGGTGGGTATTCTGGGTGGCCATTCATCGTGCGCGCCAACAGCCGCACCCTGGGCCTGCACAACGGCGACACCGGTGTGGTGCTCACCGGGCCGGACGGGGCCCTGCGGGCCTACGTTCGGGACAGCAACGATGGCAGCCTGCGGGACTTCGCGCCCCATCGGCTGCCGGCCCATGAAGCCGCCTACGCAATCACCGTCCACAAGAGCCAAGGCTCGGAATACCAGAACGTGGTCATGCTGTTACCGCCCCAGCCCTCACCGGTGCTCACCCGTGAGCTGCTCTACACCGGGGTGACCCGGGCCCGACGCGCCCTGTGGATCACTGGCGATGCCGATCTGATCGCAACCACCGCCGCGGAGCGGCCCACCCGCCGGGCGTCCGGCCTTGCGCGGGCGCTACAACAGCTGGCACAACAAGAAACCAGCAGCAGGGATTGAACCAGGCCGCCTGACCCCCATGATCCTGAGTCGAAGCCCTGTACCCGCCGTTCCGACCCGATTCCGGCGACGCCTGGGCACGCCGATGTCGAACCAACAAGGCAGAACTGATGACCGAAGCAGACGAGTTCGAACAACCGAACGAAGTGATCTCCGAACAGAATGGGTCGGATGCCACCGAGCCCCAGCCCAACGCGCTGGCACTGCCCGACCAGGCCCTGCCCGACAAGATCTACCTGATCCAGGTCGGCAACCGCCCCTTCCTGCCGGCCCAGGTCCAACCAGTGATCGTCGATGAAACCCCATGGGCCCGCACCTTTCGCCGCCTGGCCAAGACCGAGCACCACGTGTGCGGGCTCATCTGGGACCCGGACTTTCAACCAGGTGCCAGTGACCCGACCACCACGCTGCCCGAGTTCGGCTGCGCGGTGCGCATCCACCACCTGCAGAAGGACGACGAACACCTGCAGTTCATCGCCCAGGGACTGCGCCGCTTTCGCATCAAGCGTTGGATCAGCAAAGAGCCACCCTACTTGGTGCAGGTTGAATACCCCCAGGACACTGACGATGAGGCGACCGACGAAATTCGCGCCTACGCGATGGCAATCATTGACGCCATCAAGGAGCTGTTGCCCCTCAACCCCCTGTATGGAGAAGAGCTCAAGCACTACCTCAAGCGGTTTAGCCCCAACCAACCGTCGCCACTGACCGACTTCGCGGCAGCGATCACCACCGCTGAGGCCGGCGATCTCCAGGAGGTGCTCGAAACCGTCCACCTGTTGCGCCGCATGGAACGGGTACTGACCCTGCTGCACAAAGAACTGCAGGTGGCGCGATTGCAGGGTGAAATCCGCGAGGAGGTCAACCGCAAGGTCGGTGAGCACCAGCGGGAATTTTTTCTGCGTGAACAACTCAAGGTGATTCAGCAGGAGCTTGGCCTCGCCAAGGACGACCGCACTGCCGACATCGAGGGCTTCGAACAGCGGCTCAAGGGCCTCGACGTACCCGTCCACGCGCAACAGCGCATCGAAGACGAAATGAAAAAGCTCGCCATGCTGGAGACCGGCTCCCCGGAATACGGCGTGACCCGCAACTACCTGGATTGGGTGACCTCGGTGCCATGGGGGGTGCACACCGACGACAGCTTCGACCTGCATGAGGCGCGTCAGGTTCTCGACCGGCACCACGACGGTTTAGAGGACGTCAAGGACAGAATCCTCGAGTTCCTCGCTGTGGGAGCCTACAAAGGCGAAATTGCCGGGTCGATCCTGCTGCTGGTCGGCCCGCCTGGGGTGGGCAAGACCTCGATCGGCCAGTCGATTGCCGATGCCCTCGGGCGCAAGTTCTATCGGTTCAGCCTGGGTGGGATGCGCGATGAGGCCGAAATCAAGGGCCACAGGCGCACCTACATCGGGGCCATGCCCGGAAAGCTGGTGCAGGCCCTCAAGGAGGTGGAGGTCGAGAACCCGGTGATCATGCTCGATGAAATCGACAAAATCGGTGCCTCCTATCAGGGCGACCCTGCGTCCGCGCTGCTGGAGGTGCTCGATCCGGAACAAAATCACCAGTTTCTGGACCACTACCTCGATTTGCGGCTCGACCTTTCGAAAGTGCTGTTTGTCTGTACCGCGAACCAACTGGACACCATTCCGGGCCCCTTGTTGGACCGCATGGAAAGCATTCGTTTGGCTGGCTACATCACTGACGAGAAGCTCGCCATCGCCAAACACCACCTGTGGCCCAAACAACTCAAGCGCGCGGGGCTCAAATCCGGCCAGTGCAAGATCACCGATGCCGCGCTCAAACACCTCATCGAGGGATACGCCCGTGAAGCTGGTGTGCGCAATCTCGAAAAACAGCTTGGCAGAATCGTCCGCAAAGCGGTGGTTCAGCTCCTCGAAGGTGCCACCACCCAGGTGCGTGTCGGCATCAAGGATGTCGAAACCTACCTCGGCGCTCCACTGTTTCGCAAAGACAAGCCGCAACGCGAGGTGGGGGTGATCACTGGGCTCGCATAGACCGCCATGGGTGGGGCCACCCTGCCGGTGGAAGCCGCGCGCGTGCATGCCCGCGGCCGCGGGTTCAAGCTCACCGGCAAGCTCGGCGAAGTGATGCAGGAGTCCGCAGCCATTGCGTACAGCTACGTGGACGCTCAGGCCGCGCAACTCAGCCTTGACCCGCGCTATTTCGAGGACGCCTTTATCCATTTGCACGTGCCGGAGGGCGCGACCCCAAAAGACGGACCCAGCGCAGGCATCACCATGGCCACCGCGTTGCTGTCACTGGCACGCAGCACGCGGGTCGACCGCCCGTTGGCAATGACGGGAGAGTTGACCCTGACCGGGCAGGTTTTACCTGTTGGGGGCATTCGCGAGAAGGTGATCGCTGCCCGCCGCGCCGGCATTGGCGAGGTCATCCTGCCCGATGCCAACAAACGCGACTTCGATGAACTCCCAGAACACCTGCGCGAGGGGCTCACGGCCCACTTCGTCAACCGCTATCCAGAGGTGGCCCAGATCGTCTTCGCCTCACCCTAAGAAGCAGGGGGGCACTCGGGTATACTGCGCGCCTTGTCCAGGTCCCTCGGAACTCCCGCCTGAACCATGACTGCACCCAAAGTCGGATTCGTCAGCCTCGGCTGCCCCAAAGCCCTGGTGGACTCGGAACGCATCCTCACCCAGTTGCGCATCGATGGGTACGAGGTGGTCGGTAACTACTCCGAGGCCGGGGTTGTTGTGGTGAACACCTGTGGGTTCATCGACGCCGCCAAGCAGGAGTCTCTGGAGGCAATCGGGGAGGCATTGGCCGAAAACGGCCGGGTGATCGTCACCGGCTGCATGGGACAGGACCCCAGTGAAATCGAACGCGTCCACCCCCAGGTGCTCGCTGTAACTGGCCCCCAGGCGTATGAAGCCGTCGTGGGGTCGGTTCATGAACACCTCCCGATCGACACTACACACGACCCCTTTACAAACCTGGTTCCGCCCCAGGGAATCAAGCTGACACCAAGGCACTACGCCTACCTGAAAATCTCCGAAGGCTGTAACCATCGGTGCCGCTTCTGCATCATCCCGTCGCTGCGGGGGGACTTGGCGAGTCGGCCCATCGGAGAAGTGCTACAAGAAGCCGAAGGCCTGGTCGAAGCCGGCGTGCAAGAACTCCTGGTGATTTCCCAAGACACCAGTGCGTACGGACTGGACCTTAAGTACCGCACCGGCTTCTGGCGCGGCAGGCCATTGAAAACACGCATGCTGGAGCTTTGTCAGGCCCTGGGCGAGTTGGGCGTGTGGGTCCGGCTTCACTATGTGTATCCATACCCGCACGTTGATGCTGTAATTCCGTTGATGGAATCAGGCCATGTCTTGCCCTACCTGGACATCCCCTTCCAACACGGCAGTCCCAGCGTCTTAAAACGCATGCGCCGCCCCGCCGCGGCCGAAAACACCCTCGACCGCATTCGAGCCTGGCGTGACATCTGTCCAGATTTGACCCTTCGCAGCACGTTCATCGTCGGCTACCCGGGAGAGACCGAAGCCGAATTCCAAGACCTGCTGGATTTTCTCTCGGAAGCACAGATTGACCGGGTCGGGTGCTTTCAATACTCGCCGGTGGAGGGGGCAGCCGCCAATGCCCTGCCGAACCCTGTCGATGAAGCGACCAAGCAGGACCGCTTCGAGCGGCTGATGGCCCACCAGGCTGAAATCAGTACCGCACGCTTGGCACGCAAGGTAGGCACGGTGCAGCAGGTGATCGTGGATGGAATCGAAGACGGGGTGGCGCTCGGGCGCAGCCGCGGTGACGCTCCGGAAATTGATGGGCTGGTGTACGTCAACCTGCCGCCTGGCCACCAGTTCGCGCCCGGCGAAAGAATCATGGTGCGTGTAACCACCGCCGATGCCTACGACCTGCATGGGGAGCTAGCGACCCAGGCTGCTTGGGCGACCCAGGTGC
>DHQM01000141.1:13718-14222 GCA_002408105.1 Gammaproteobacteria bacterium UBA5338
AGCTAGCGACCCAGACTGCGCCCGCCTAGCTGCCTGACAGGGCCTCGCGCAGCCAAGCGTCGAGCCGCGAGCGATCCAGCGCACCCGCCTGGCGCGCCACCTCCTTTGCCCCACGGAACAAGATCAGCGTCGGAATGCTGCGTATGCCCAACCGCGCTGCACTCGCTTGCGCGACTTCGGTGTTGAGCTTGGCAAAACGCACCTGGGTCGCCCAAGCCTCCGCCGCGGACTCAAACACCGGTGCCATCATTTTGCAGGGCCCGCACCAGTCGGCCCAGCAGTCGAGCAAAACCGGCAAATCTGAGCGGCCCACCTGGGTCGCGAAGTTGTGGTCGGTCAGCTCCACTGGCCGTCCAGCTAGCAGACCCTGTTTGCACCGTCCACACACCGGCCGGTCTCCCAAGCGGGTGTCGGGCACGCGGTTTACGGTGTCGCAAGCAGGGCAAACGATGTTCAGGCTGTGGCTCATGGCTTCCTCCCGGCGAGTGCCTGCCAGTGTACCCC
>DHQM01000141.1:14442-16997 GCA_002408105.1 Gammaproteobacteria bacterium UBA5338
ACCCCAGGGCCAGCCGCCGGAGCCGCACCATGACCACAAGGCGGTGTCATACGGTTGAGACCTGCAGACCGCAACCTCTTTCGTACACCGACCTGGACCACCCAATGCCGGACCAACCCAGCGCCGCACCCACCACCGTTGATGTTGCTCACTTTCGCCGCTTGTTTGCCCTGTGTTCAGAAACCTTTATCTATGATCCGCTCATGAGGCTGGAGCAAGCTGGACTGCGCCAGACGATGCTGTGCCTGGTGCGCATGCACCAGCAGGCCCGGCCCTTCAACGATCGAGCACTGGTCCGGCTTCCAGGGTCGCTTCAATCCGACTCGGCCCTCGCCCGAATGTTCGCTCTGCCCGGATCCCTCTCGGAGACAGACCGGCCACTGTGGCCTGCGCTTCGCCAATGGCTGCACCATGAACTGCGGCGCACCAAACCACGGGTGCTGTTCACCCATTTCGGACCGGATGGCTGCCTTGCCGCTCCGGTGGCGTCACACCTTGGCATCCCGGTGGTGGCACACTTTTACGGTTATGACCTGTCTCGGCTGCTGCACCAGTCCGGACCGGCTTGGGTTCCGCGCTACCGCATGCTGTTTCGCCAGGCACACGCTTTGGTTGCCACCTCCAATTACCTGCTGGATCGCCTGCGCCACATCGGGGCGCCCGAATCCAAGCTGTACTTGAACTTTCCCGGCATTGACCTGTCCCGGTTTTCCTATCAAGACCCGACGCTTCGTTTCGATGGCCGGCGGGTTGACCTCATTCATGTGGGGCGCCTGACCGCAAAAAAGTGCCCGCTGCAGTTGATCGAGGCGTTCGCTTGTGCGCGCGAACGCCTGCTGCCGCGCCTCGATCTTCACCTGACCTTGGTGGGGGATGGCGAGTTGCGCCGCGCCTGCGCTGCGCGGGCTCAACAGCTCGGCGTGGACACAGTCGTCCAACTGCTCGGCCAACAGCCCCCTGAGGAGATTCCTCGCTTGCTGCGCCAGCACCACCTGTATACGCAGTACTGCCGCACCGCCCCGAACGGAGACACCGAAGGGATCGGACTCAGCTTTCTGGAGGCGGCTGCCAGCGGCTTGCCTGTCATCACCACAAGGCACAATGGAATACCAGATGCTGTGGTGCACGGACACACCGGACTGCTGTGCGGGGAAGACGATGCAGACCAGTTCGTCGAGCACTTGGTGCACCTGGCGAGCCATCCCCACTGCTGGCGCAGCTTCGGCCAGGCTGGGCGACGCCATGTGCTCAAACGGTTCAGTGCCGAGACCCAACTGCAGCGCAACCTCGGCCTGGTTCAGTCAGCCTGCGCCGGCCGCTCGCCGAACGGGCAACCGCGCCAGGGCCCAACCCGGCAAGGGTCGCTCCCTGCTGTGGTCAACTCTTGAATGGCCGCCGTGGCAGCTCTGCGCTAGGCTCACCCCCATGTCAACGACTGCACCAGAACCGCCACCCGCGAGCGGCCCCGGCCACCGCCACGCTCTGGTGGTCGGAGGGTCGGGGATGCTCGCGGGGGTGAGCCGCTGGCTGGCTAAAAATGGTGGGCCGGTATCGGTGTTGTCCCGCGGCGCCGACGCGTTCTGCGCAGGCCATGCCCCACTCCATGCACTGGGCTGTGACTACCGCGAGCCGGTTGCACGCTGGCAGCAACTGGAGCGTGCGCGTCAACGGCATGGCCCGTTCGACCTGGTGGTTGCCTGGATCCACATGAGCACGCCCGATTTCCTGTTTGAACTCGCTCGCACGCTTGCTGATCAGGGCAACCAGCCCCGCCTGTTTCATCTTGTCGGCAGCGGCTTCTCACACCCGGACCGCAGGCGCCCCTCGCGGTACGACCGGCTGATCGATTCACCCCACATCCGCTACCGCAGAATTCGCTTGGGATTCGTCCCCCACCCATCCGGGGTTCAAGGCGAATCCCGCTGGCTCAGCCATGCAGAAATCTGTGCCGGTGTTGAGTGCGCCATTGTCACGGACGCGGCCGACCACACCATTGGCATCCTGCGGCCCTGGAATCTGCGCCCCGCTAGCGACTAGCATCGGCGTTTTCCAGCCCAGTTGATGGATACCACTGCGCCACTTGGTGCACCGCGGCACCGGACCGGTCGCGCACCTCGACCGCCAGCTCGACACCCTGCCCCTGCCACTGAAACCGAAGCACGCCGAAATTGAGCCCGGTATACACTGGCCCGCTGCGGTAGGGGTTGGGCTCTCCGGGAAAGTCCTTCCAGCTGTGGGTCAGACCGCTGGCGGTCACCTCGATCAGGGGGTAGCGCAACTGGGCGCTGCCCCACCGGGCAATTTCGGCGAAATGCCGATCACCAGTCACCAGCACCAGGCCCAGCGCAGCCGAGGACTCGATCATCTTCAGCAGCCTGGCGCGGGCGCGAGGGTAGCGGCCCCAGCTTTCGTAGGGATTCGCCTCATTCAACACCTGAATACTCGACACCAGCACCACAAACTCGTGCGCTGCGCTCTCCAGTTGCTGGGCCAGCCAGTTCCACTGCTCGGTTCCCAGCGGATCGGCACCGACCCCCGGGGGCTCGCGGTGGTAC
>DHQM01000141.1:17158-19640 GCA_002408105.1 Gammaproteobacteria bacterium UBA5338
CGCACGCGGCGCCCAGTTGGTCCGAACACCCGAGCGGTGTAGAGGCCTTCCTGTTGCCGCCGCGGGCTGTCCTCGGGCTCGTCGAGGAAGTCCAGCAGCAGCTTCGCTGACTGCTTTTTCTGCGGGTACTCGGCGCCGGCATCGTTGCGGCCGTAGTCGTGGTCGTCCCAGATGCCCATCACGGGTACCGTTCGGCGCAGTGCCACGTATCCGGATTCGGCTTTCTGGCGCGCATAGCCCTCGGCCATGCGCTGCATGTCAGTGGTGTCCGCGTAAATAATGTCGCCAGTCCAGATCCACAAGTCCGGCTGCACCGCGAGAATCGGCGCCCACAGCGGTTGTGGTCGATCGGCGCGGTTGCAGGAGCCGAACGCAATGCGTTCAAGGGGTTGGACGGGCAAGGCCGCCGAGGCCGCCCCCACCCAGGCCGCCAACAGCAGAGCCGAGGGCGCCAGCCCCCAGAGCCGCCCGCTGCACTGGGCTGGTTTCACTCGACACCCCGCTCGTCTGCATCCCATTCTGAGAAAGGGCGCCGTGCAAGTGCCGCATTGCTGTAGCGGGGCAGGCGGCTGACTTCAGCACCCAGCCAGTCAGGGCGATCGAAGGGCTCATCCTCCGCGTGCAGCTCGATCTCAGCGACCACCAGACCCTGGTTCGTGCCAAGGAACTGATCGACCTCCCACAGGTGACCGCCATGCTCTATCCGGTGACGCACCTTCTCAACCAGTGGATGGACACAGAGCCGAGCGAGCATCTCAAGGGCGTCAGCGACGGGTATCTCATACTCGTATTCGAGCCGTGCAATCCCCATCCCACCCGCTTTAAAGGTCAGCCAGGCGCGCTGACCCGCCCGGCGCACACGCAGCACACGGTCGCCCTCGACGCACAGGTAGCCCTGCTCTATCGCCACGACCTCAAGGGCCGCGTCCCAGGGCACCGGGCCAGCCACCAGAAATTTGCGTTCGATTTCGATTGCCATGCCACGTACCTTGATGGCCTCAATGGAATGCTGGCTTTGTGCGCCGGATGCTGGGTCGCGTACACTCGCCCCCCCTCAAGTCTCTGGGCACGGCTTGTGCTAGCCACCTGTTGTACCCGGGCATTCAACCCAACGTGTTTGGGTTGTGCGCGGCCCTCAGGCTTGTACCGTCAAAAGGGTACCAACTCCATGACACTGAGTGATCCGATCGCCTGGCTGCTGGTGGTTCTCAGCTGCTTCGCAGCGGCCTTGGTGATCGCCTCGCGGATTCGCCAATGGAGCCGCGAACGGGCGCTGCATCGTCAGCATGGCGGACTGCGGCTCATTCGCGCACTCTTTGTGTGTCTGCGCGCCCTGCAACAACATCGGGGTGTCACCAGCGCGGTCATCGCCGGTGATGCAAGCTTCGCGGCGCGGCGGCCCAGTCTCGTTGCCGAAATTGACGATTTGATGGCGGTCGGCCGTGACGCTGTGTCGGCTGAATCCTGGGCCGTTGATCCAAGCACCTGGGACAGCATTGTCACCAATTGGCACCGCCTGCGCGATCAGCCCATGGAATCCGATCCGTTGGCGAACTTTCAACAGCACACCCAGATCATCCAACGCGTGCTTGGCCTGATTGCGACCGTTGGCGATACCTGTGGACTGACGCGCTCAACCAACATGTACCAGCGCTCCTATAACCGGCAGGTGCTGCTCCAACTGCCGGCGATGATCGAGCACATCGGCCAAGTTCGTGCCCTCACACTGTGCGCAATCCCGACCGGGCGCTGCGACCGGCCCCTCGCGCTGCGGCTGCGCTACCTGCTGCGCTGCATCGCCAACGAGCAGCAGCAGCTTCACGGGCTGCTGGAGCGCCACAGTGGGAATGCGCGGCGCATCGCTGAACTCGAAGCCCTGATTCAACGCGAAGTGTTGGATGCAGCCGCAATCCATGTCTCCACTGACCAACTGTTCGCGGTGGTGACGCGGCTGATCGACTCGCTGCTGGACGCGGTAGCCAGCGGTATGAATCAAATCGAGACGGAACTCGAGCGCCAGCAGGTCCGGCGCGCCTGAGCCTTTCCGCTGGAGCGACTTCTCCGGTTACCGACCCGCCAGCAACGCCGACAGTTCCCGCACCTCGACGTCCGCATCGCTGAGCAGCGCAATGCTGCGTTCAGGGGTCATTGCCAGCCGGTCGAATGCAGCCAGTTCACCCCAGGTACCCCGCTTGGCCGCTTCCATCCCGAGGGCTTGGGCCGCATGCAGACGCGCAACCAACACCAAATCCACCAGGCGCTGACTGGAGACGGGCGCAAACCGGCGGTCGAGGACCGATTCGGGAACAGCGCAGAGGTCGGCTGGGAAACGCCAGCTCTGAAGTACCACGCGCCCGACCTCACCCTGCCGGCAAGTGAGCGTGGCGTCGAGCACAGCCCTCGACGGGCGTTCCCTTTGCTCAGCATAGAGGGCGAGGATCGGCAAGGCACCGACGTTGTGCAGTACAGGACAGCCTGCAAG
>DHQM01000004.1:0-2465 GCA_002408105.1 Gammaproteobacteria bacterium UBA5338
CATGCCGGCGACCCCGAGGGCCAACGCGAAGGCCACCGCTAGAAGCGGGTTGATTTTGCCTACCGCCACCGGGCGTCGGCGGGTGCGCGCCATGACCGCATCGATGCGGCGATCAATGACGTGGTTGACCACCGCCCCAGAGGCAGACACCAAAGCGATCCCGAGGTTGCCAATGAGCAGCACGTCCAAGGGCACCATGCCAGGAACCGACAAAAACATGCCAACGATGGACGTTAGGATCATCAGGGCAACGACCCGAGGCTTGCACAGCTCGAAGTAATCGGCAAAGCGCGTCGAGGATTGGGTGAGGGTCGAAGACATGTCAATGGTCTCGCTGAGTCGAGGGGCGGGTCGGCCACAGGCAAAAGCAAACAGCAATGAGGGCCAACAACAAGAAGGCGGCGACCGCATTGTGGGCAACTGCGACGGCAAGCGGCAACTGCAGCAGCACATTGCCAATGCCGAGACCAATCTGAAGGGCCAGCAAAAAAGCCACAGTACCGCCCAGGCGCCGCAGCAGCCGGGGCGCCCCCGCCGTGGTCAGGAGCCGCACCGCCAGGGTACCAACCAGCGCAGTGACGACCAGAGCGCCCATGCGGTGGGATACATGGATCGCGACACGCGCGGAACTGTCGAGCATGCCTCCCAGGTAGTTCGGCCCAATGTGCTGCAGCAGGTTAAACCCACGGTCGAAGTTCATGGTGGGCCACCACTGGTTCTGGCAGGTGGGAAAGTCAGGGCACGCAAGCGCAGCGTAGTTCGAACTGACCCAGCCACCCAACGCAATTTGCAGCACCAAAGCCACCACACAAAGCAATGCAAACCGCAGCAGTCGAGGCGCACGTGGGGGCCTTGGTAAGGCCCAAAAACTCGACCAGGACGATGTCCGGAGGCTGAGTAGCCAAAGCAGACTGAGTGTACTGAATCCGCCCAGCAGATGGGCAGTCACCACCTGCGGCCAGAGTTTGAGGGTCACTGTCCACATTCCAAACAGGGCCTGAACGATGACCAAACCCAGAAGGCCAAGTGCGAGACCCAAGGGCGCGCCTTCCTGCCTGCGCCGCCAAGCAACCACCGCCAGTGTCGCGATCACGAGCCCCAAGGCACCTGCAAAGTAGCGGTGAATCACCTCCGGCCATGCCTTGTGCACCTCCACGGGGGCGTGGGGAAAGCGCTCTTCGGCGGTGGCGATCTCAGCGGGGCTACTCGGGACAGTGAGAAAGCCATAGCAGCCCGGCCAATCGGGGCACCCGAGCCCCGCATCGACCAGGCGGGTGTAGGCGCCGAGAATCACGACGGCGACGGTCAACGCGGTGGCGGCCAAGGCGAGCCTGTGTAACGGCGACGTTGAAGATGGCGAGCGAGTCATGGGGTCAGCCAATTTGAGAAATCTTGAGCAGGTGCTTTAAATCGAGCAAAAGGGCCTTGTCGGGCGAATCCGGGTCGTAGTACATCAGCAGATTGCCATTCGGATCGACCAGATAGACGTACTTTTGAGCACCCGAGCCCACAGCTTCAACCAACCGCTGAAGGCGCGCGGAGGAACCGGCCTGCAGCGGATACAGGTGCGGGTCAGCCTCCAGCAACCGCGACAACTCTGCCTGGTTTACGTGGCCTGGGTCGACCATTAGGACGCGGGCCACGCGATCAGCCTGCTTGCCCAGCGCCACATGGGTCTGACGAGCCCAGTGGAGGCGCTGTTCGCACGCGGAATCGCAGCGGGGCGGCAACACCGCAAGCAACAACCACCGGCCCGGGCGACCATCCAGGGAAAAGGGGTAACCCGGATTGCCGATTGGAGCGGGATCGAGCGATTCAAGCTGCAGCGGTGGGTCCAGCAGGGTGCCGAGGTTGCTGGTGGCGCCCTTGGGATCATGGGTGTAGAACGCCCAGTAGGCGAGCGCCACCGGCAACAGAGACCCACCCAGCAAGGCCAGGGCAATGCGGCGACCGCGGGCAACCTGGCGGCGATCCGACTCGGGAGTGCTCATCATCGAGAACCTCTGTGCGCAAATCCGCTGTACAAAATCAGAACCAATAGCGCTGCAGCGAGCCCAAACCACTGCACCGCGTACCCGAGGTGCCGCTCCGGAGGAACCGCGACCACGGGCCAGTCAGTGACCAGGGCGCCGGGGGCCCGTGCCATCAGTCGAACCCGCACCGGTAGAAGTTCAACACCCCAGAGCGCCTCGAATGCCGGCAAGGAGACCACCTGCGCCAGCCGCGGCCAGCCGCCGTCTGACGAAAGATTTTCGCCAAGCAGCAGGGGTGCTCCGGGAGGCCGGTACACCACCCCTGCGATCGCCAACTCACCAGCCGGTGCCGCAGGACTTGGCAGGTCCTGACGGTCCATACCGGCCGGCGTCCAGCCCCGGTTCACCACCACCGAACGCCCGTCAGTGAGGGTGAAGCGCATCAACACCTCGTAGCCAACGCGCCCTTCGTGCACGCGGTTGTCCAGCAGC
>DHQM01000004.1:2661-3223 GCA_002408105.1 Gammaproteobacteria bacterium UBA5338
GCAGCACCACTCGATCGTCGCTGTAGCGGCCCCGCAGCCGCACCTGGCGCCCGGAGGGCAGGCCCGCAACGGCCATTCGGTTCATGCCCTCAAGCGGGATCGGCGCCAAAAGCCGGGTCTGGCGGTCCGCGTCGAGAAGCGCCTCTTTTTCTGCTTTGCGGTCCAATTGCCACAGTCCCAAACCGAAACACAGGGGTATGGCACAAAGGGCCAGCACCAGAACCCGCAGGTCGGGGCGAAAACGCAGCGCGGCCATTGGTTCGGGGGCACCTCCATTCGGAACCGTGGGAGTCCGTCAGCCGGGTATACTGGTTACCCGTACACCCATGGCTACAGGGGCATTGATGTTACTTCGTGTACTCATATCGATTCTATTCGCAGCGATCGTGGCAAGCCTTGTCACCGGTTTCTATTTTTTTGTGCGTGACCGCGGGCGGGGACCGGCGCTGCTCACCTCACTGAAGGTGCGGGTGACACTCGCCGTTGTGCTGCTGGTGCTGGTGGTCTATGGACTGACCACCGGCCAGTTGGTGCTGATGAGCCCCTGGCAGCCTGGATGAGT
>DHQM01000055.1:0-392 GCA_002408105.1 Gammaproteobacteria bacterium UBA5338
GCTGGCCCCAGCTGTCGACCCAGGCGCCCGATGCCGCATCGGCCACCTCCGCCGCCTTGCCCCCCATCTCCTTCAGCATTTCCCGGGACATCCAGCCCACCCGAAAGGCGTGCTGCGCGTCCCCGCCCCAGGGCAGCATGCTCTTGTGATCCCAGCGCACGTCCGACCGGCTGGCCACCCAGCAGATGCGCAGCTCCTGATTGTTGGTCTCGTCGTCCACGTAGACCGGCTCCACCCAGTAGTAGCCGTAGCCCCCGCCCACCGACTGCTGCATGGCCCAGTCATAGGCCCAGGTGGCCCGGCTGCGCTGCTGAATGTGCCGCACAATGCCATCGATCACCTGGGCAGTCTCTTTGTCCGCACCGCCGCCAACGGGCTTGAAGCGGATCTCC
>DHQM01000055.1:608-3899 GCA_002408105.1 Gammaproteobacteria bacterium UBA5338
TACGCACAATGCCGTCGATCACCCGGGCCGTCTCCACGTCCGCGTCGCTGTCGGCGGGCTTGAAGCGGATCTCCGCGCGGTTCTGCCGCTGGTCGTTCACGACCTGGTTCACGAACTGGGGCACCAGGTTGATGGACATCTCCGGCCGGTCCGCGTCCTCGCTGCCCACGTCCTCCCACTGATACCTGCCCCCCAGCTTGTAGCGCTCCGCGGCCTCGGCCCGCTTCTGATTCTCCTGCTCCGCCTTGTCATCGGCGGTAAACCAGTCCCGGAAGCGCTCCAGCAGTTCCCGCTCCCGCTCGGGGCTCAGGGCCTCGTCCGCGTTCGCGGCATCCGACTCCGCCGGGGCCGTTCCCTCAATCGTCTCTTCCATGCCTTCCATGGCCACCTCCCTGTGTTGTGATCCGAACTGCCGTGATGCGGCGTCCCTGCCGCGCAATGGTTATTCCGCCCGGGGCGCCGCCACCGCGCCCGGCCCATCTGGCGTCAGGTGCTCCCGGTTGCAGCGGCCCTCCGCCGCCAGATCGATGCAGCGGGCACAGCGCCCGCCCAGCGCGCTGAAATGGTGCTCCGGCCCGTGGCCGCAGGCACAGTACGCGGTGTCCTCCGGTGCCGGGGACAGCGGCTGGCGCGTGAATTTCAGCGCCAGGCACGCGGGACAGGTCACCTCCCGCCAGCGCAGGGCGCTGTCCTCCGGCGGGTCCAGGGCCTCCCGTTCCGCCGATCCCAACACCGGCAGTACCTTGCCACAGCGCGTGTGCCGCGACCCGTCAAAGCCGACCCGCGCCGCCCGGCCGGGCTCCCCCACGCCTTTGTGCACCAGCGTCCCCGGCGCTCGACTCACCGTCCCAAACATCCCGCCCATGGGCATCGTGCTACCTCCGTCTATAATTGCGGCTCACCGTGTTGCCGCTGCGCTGCCGCTGGGCATGCTGCATGCGCGTGATAATGTCCGCACCCGGCGGCAGGTCGTCCTCTTCCCGCCAGTCCTTGGCGTCGGGCCGCCCCACCGCGAAATAGCGGAAGGCGTCCGCCCAGTGGCTCGCGTCGTCGTGTACCGGCTCCCGGCTGAAACGCCGCTTCTTGTCGTCCCAGGCGTAGTGATACCGCCCCAGCCCGGCCAGGCCTGGCCGGCAGCGCTCCTCGTCGAACCAGCACAGGGGAAACACCGCCCGCGCCGCGTTGATGCCCGTGTCCACCCGCAGGTTGGGTGCGATCTTGAAGGCCACGCCCAGCGCCTCGGCCTGCTTCTTGAAGCTCTGCATGTGCCCCGGCACCGGGTCCACGGCGTCCCGGGCCACGATGTGCACCCCGTAGTCGTACTTTTCCCGCTCCCCCTCCCGCAGCCGCCGGATGATGCCCGGCAGGGCGTCCAGGTCCGTGCCCAGACAATCGATCAGGTGCCAGCGCGGCCCCACCTTCTGACCGAACCAGATGCGGTTGTGCACGCCTCTGTCCCAGAACGTGTGCACCAGCTTGCTCGGGTCGTGGGGCACCCGCGTGATGCGCCCTTCGTTGCGCGCCGCGCGCAGTTCCTCGCCGAAGACCACACCCGTGTTCACCCCCGTGCGGTCGTTGTAGTATTCCTGGGCGATCATCTCAGGCGACATGCCGCTCTCCCCGCCGCTGTTGACCCATTCCCGGCGCAGCTCGTCCAGGTCTTCCTGGCTCACCACCGGGCTGCCGTCCTCCCCCGGCGCGTCCCGCACCGTGTCGTCGATGGTGTAGAAGCTGTAGTGCCAGGCCGGGTCGTTGCACACCGCGTCGGCCATGGCGGTGCAGTGGTTCTCCCCGAACACCGTGGACATGAAGACCTCGATGCCCCCGTTTTGCAGCAGCATCGGCTGAAAGTAGCTCCGCGCCATGGGGTCGCAGCGCGCCCACTCCGAATAGCCGATAATGTACGGCCCGGCGCCCACCACCGCGTTGTAGTTGTCGCTCCCCACCACCCGGTACAATGAGCCGTTCTTGAACGTGATGGTCATCTCCTGCTTGTTTTCCGCCTCGATCAGCGGCGCCAGGTCGTCCAGGATGCGCTTGCCCGTGCGGCCGTCGATGTTCTCCCAGATCGCCTTGCGCCCCTGGGCATACTCGGGAAAGCAGTGCCACAGCACCATGGGCCGCCGCATGGCCACCTGCGCCGCCGCGTTCACGAAGCACCGGTCCTTGCCGTGCTGCCGCGGCCATATCTCCAGAAAATGCCGCTTGGCCTCCGTGGCCAGCTGATGGCAGAAGCCGAATTGGTACGAGCGCGGAATCAGCATGGTTCGTCACGGGTCTTTCCCTCAGACGCCCTTGCCGGGCGGTGCCTTGCGTTGTTCCTTGGCCGGGTCGAAGGGCAGCGTGCGGTAATCCAGCAGTGCCGGCAGCCAGTCGTTGCCCTCACCGTCCTTGAATTCGATCGCCTTCCGCTTGGGATAGGCGTAGCTCAGCAGCTCCTTGGCCGCCTGCACGCTCTCGCCCACGCTGGGCGTCACCGTGTACGTCACGGGGATACCCTCATGCAGTGTCACCGCCTCCCGCTCCGCCGTGCCCACGGCCACGTCGTACAGCACCTCGCGCAGGTCCACGGCCTTGCCGTCCAGCCAGGCCTTGAACTCCTCGGTGCGCTTGTTGGGCGTGCCCGGCTTGCGGCCCCCGCGACGCTCCCCCGGCTTGCTGCCCCGCCCGGGCGCCTTGGCCTTCGGCTTGGCCTCCGTTTTCGGCGGCTTCGCGGCAGAGGCGCCCCCACGGCTACTTTTCGCTACCTTAGCCGTGGCGCGCCTGCCCTTGCCTGTGGTCTTTTGCGTTGTCATTGCCCCTATCCTGGCAATTTCACTTGCGGCGGGACCTTCCCTCTGGTTTCGCCCAAACGCACCAGCCGCCGAATCGCCACCTGCGGAATCTGCATGTAGCAGGTGCCCTGGGCGTTGGGGCTATCCAGATCGCCGACGTTGCTGCACACGATCACACTGTCCTTGTCGCGGTGCACCAGCCAGCCAACCGAGAAGCAGGGCATGATGGGCACGATTTCCCACTCACGAAATAGCGTCCACCCCGCTTCCTGCCGCGAACTATCCACCCATTCCACCAGAACTAGCGGTCCCATCACCCCCCTCCTTCGGTGCTCTCGCCGGTTCCCGGCGCCGCAGTCGACCCCTCGTCCTCAACCGGCACCACGGGCACCAGCCCAACGATGGGCGCGCCACGCTCAGCGGCGGCAATGTAGCGCCGTTCCCCGCACACGCGGGGATGAACCGGCAATAGCTCCTTATTGGTTTGTCCTATTGGTGTGTTCCCCGCACACGCGGG
>DHQM01000055.1:4061-4254 GCA_002408105.1 Gammaproteobacteria bacterium UBA5338
TACAGTTCGCGGGGCCGCACGTACCGCTCCCACGCCAAGCGCCCTTCCCTGGCAAACTGCACGTGCTGCCCGCCGGAAATTACCTCCCGCCGTGTCATCAATCGCCAGCCGTCTGGCACGACATTTGCCGTGATGGTCTCGTTTTTTTTCATCCCTGTTGTTTTTTCTGTTGACAACCTGTGTCAGGCGTCCT
>DHQM01000230.1:0-3531 GCA_002408105.1 Gammaproteobacteria bacterium UBA5338
CAGCTGCGCACACCATTGTCGGCGGCCACACTCTACGCAGACCACCTGCGCCGCCAGGATCTTGAGACCACGCGTCGCACTCAGTTTGCCAACAAATTGTTCGAACGGCTGCAGCACATGGAACAACAGATCCGCGAGATGTCGGTGTTTGTCACCGGACAGGTAGCGTTGCCGGATTTGGAGACCGGTGCGGAACTGCTGGCCGCGTTTCGCAGCGCCGCGGAACCGCTGCTGAGTGCGGCGGATGTGCGCGTCCAATGGGTGGCCCACTTGGAAGACGTTGAGCTGCGCTGCAACCGAGAGGTATTGCTTGGCGCCTGGCTCAATTTGCTGAACAACGCCGTACAGGCGCTCGGCGACACGCGTGAAATCCATGTATCGGTGGCGTCCTGGGGAGCGCATGGGGTGGCCCTCAGGATTGACGACAGCGGCTCGGGGTTGCGTGGCCGTGAGCGCGAGGTCACCCGTGAATTTTTCACCACCAAGGCTGCGGGCACCGGGTTGGGGCTGCCTGTGGTGCAAGCAGTGGCCCGCGCCCATGGTGGGGAGTTGTTTTTGGGTGATTCTCCGTTGCAGGGTACTCGGGCTGAAATTCGGTTGCCAAGCGGCAGGGCACCCGCGCAAAAACCACAGGAACGATTCAGATGAATGCACGGGTACTGGTGGTAGAAGACGATTTGGAACTGGGCACTGCCCTGCTCGACACACTGGAACTGTCCGGCTGGGTGCCCCGACTTGTCGGGTCCGGCGAAGCCGCGATGGAGCAGCTTGGCCAGAGCGGTTTCGACCTGGTGCTGTCCGACGTCAACATGGCAGGCATGGACGGTTTCGCGCTATTGGTGCGCATCAAACGTGAGCACCCGGGGCTACCAGTGGTGTTGATGACAGCGTACGGCACGGTCGAGAAGGCTGTTGCGGCCATGCGCGCCGGCGCAGACGACTACCTGGTCAAGCCCTTTGCCAGTGAAGCGCTTCTGGAAACCCTCAGCCAGTGTTGTCCTCTTCCAGCGGTTGCGGATGCACCCATCGCTGAGTCTCTCGCAGCCAGACAGCTGTTGCAGGTCGCGCGCAAGGTCGCGGAATCCGAGTCCACCGCATTGATTTGCGGCGAGAGCGGAACAGGCAAGGAAGTGCTGGCTCGCTACCTCCATGACGCATCGCCTCGGCGCGACGGCCCCTTCGTGGCGATCAACTGCGCAGCCATTCCAGAGAACATGCTCGAAGCCATGCTGTTTGGCCACGAGAAAGGGGCGTTCACCGGTGCCCACCAGGCCCAGGCAGGCAAATTCGAGCAAGCCAACGGCGGCACCTTGCTTCTCGACGAGGTCACCGAAATGGAACTCGGGCTGCAGGCCAAGTTGCTGCGCGTGTTACAGGAGCGGGAAGTCGAGCGGCTCGGTGGCCGGGCACCCATTGCCCTCGATGTGCGGGTTGTCGCCACCACCAACCGCGACCTGGAGGCAGCGGTGCGGTCTGGTGGCTTTCGAGAAGACCTGTACTACCGCCTCAGCGTGTTTCCACTGGCCTGGGCGCCCCTGCGGGAGCGGCGCGAGGACATTCTGCCCCTCGCCCGCCATTTTTTGCACCTGCGGGCGGGCGACAAGCGTCCCCCAGTGCTCGGCGCAAGCGCGGAGCGGGCACTCATAGCCCATTCGTGGCCGGGCAACGTGCGTGAGCTCGACAACCGCCTGCAGCGTGCGGCCATCCTACAGGAGGGTGGTTGCATCGAAGCCGACCACCTTGGCCTCCAACCCAGTCCGGCGCCATCGGCCATCGCCGGCAGTCAAGCCCTTCGGGCAGCGCACGGTGACAGGCCGGCGTCCCTCGAAGAGGAGGTGCGCCAACACGAATTCGAACGCATTCGCAGCGTCCTGGAGCGCCACGCGGGCAACCGACAGCAAACCGCTGCGAGCCTCGGCATCAGCCCCCGCACGCTGCGGTACAAGTTGGCCCAGATGCGCGATGCTGGCTTCGCTTTGGGCTAGTTGGTGCTGGTATGGGGGTGAGGAGAATGTGGCCCGAAGCCTGCATTGCAACTGGAGCATGTCGTTTTGTTGACGCACCCGCAACACCGATTCGCTGTTGCTTTGACAAGCACCTGCCACTGTATTGACGGCTTCGACGGAGTCCAGCCAGGATGATGAAAGGCATTCAGCCACGCGCAGACATTCAACAGGTGCTGGATCAGATGCGCTCAATGCGCGCTGATCTGGATCAGGCACGTCGTGCCACCGCCACCCACGAGTCCAGTGCCACGCCGGCTGCTTCGGGCCTCGAGGCCGGTGGTTTTGGTGCAGCGCTGCGCGGCGCGGTTGAGGGCGTCAACCAGCAGCAGCAGGCTGCCAGTGCGCTGGCCGCAAGTTATGAGCGCGGCGCGGCGGGGGTCGACATCACCCAGGTCATGGTTGCCCTGCAGAAATCCCGGGTGTCATTCGAAGCGATGACACAAGTGCGCAACAAGTTGGTGGATGCGTACGAAACCATCATGAACATGCCGGTTTGACGGCAACCTGAGGCTGCCTTACCGCCATGGAAAACGCACCAGCCAACCCACTTCCCAGCAGCTCCAGCCCCCTCATGAGCGGGCTGTTGAACATGGGCCTGCTCCGTCAGATCGCCCTGATGGCCGGCATCGCTGCAAGTGTTGCAGTGGGGGTCGCTGTGGTGCTCTGGTCCCAGGAGGCTGCCTACGCGCCCCTGGACACGGACTTGGCCGCGGCGGGCGCCGGGCCTGTCGTCGACTTGCTGGAGGCGGAGCGAATCGATTACCGCATCGACCCGCGCAGCGGCGCGCTGCTTGTCCCATCAGCGGAACTCCAGCGAATCAAGCTGAAGCTGTCCAATGCCGGGCTTTTGCAAAACGCGACCCCAGGGTACGAGTTGCTCGACCGCGAGGCCGGTTTCGGCAGCAGCCAGTTCATTGAGTCGACCCGCTACAAGCGTGGTTTGGAAGGCGAGCTCGCCCGCACGATTTCCAGCATGTATGCGGTGAAGGGTGCACGGGTTCACCTGGCGTTGCCGCGTTCCTCGGTGTTTGTGCGCGATGCACGCAAACCGCGGGCATCGGTGTTGATCGAAATTCAGCCGGGGCGGCGTCTGGCTCCTGAACAGACCGCTGCCATCGTCAACCTGGTGGCGTCCAGCGTTCCAGAACTCGAGGCCGAGGAAGTCACGGTGGTCGATCAAAACGGGCGCCTGATGTCCCGTGGAGAAGAGTCCAACGAGATGGCGCTGGCCGCGCACCAGTTCGAGTACAGCCGCAAACTTGAGCAGGTGCTGCTCGGCCGGGTCGAGCGCGTGTTGGCGCCCATCGTGGGATTGAACCATTTCACGGCAGAGGTCGACGCAAGCGTTGACTTCACTGAACGGGAACAAACCAATGAGTCCTATGCGCCCGAACGCGTCCTGCGCAGCGAGCAGGTGCTCGAAGAGCGCGCGCTGACCGATGCACTGGCCGGCGGCGTACCTGGCGCCCTGTCCAATCAGCCGCCAGCTGCAGGCCGGGCGCCAGAGATTGCTGCAGGGCCCGGG
>DHQM01000230.1:3737-6492 GCA_002408105.1 Gammaproteobacteria bacterium UBA5338
CTGCAGGGCCCGGGGGCGCGGGTCCGGAAGCGGCTGACGCGGGGCGGGGACGACAGCGCTCGCAGGCGACCAAAAACTATGAGCTGGACCGCACCCTCAGCCACACCCGGCACCAGGTGGGCACCGTGCAGCGCGTGTCCGTGGCCGTGGTGGTCGATCACCTCCCATCAACCGGAGTGGCAGAAACCAGCGCGGCGGCTTCAAATGCAGCCGCTTCTGGCCGACGTGCCTGGACGCCGGAGGAGCTGGACCGATTGACCGAGCTGGTCAAAGGCGCGGTCGGCTACGATGCGGCGCGTGGAGATCAGGTTCAGGTCGTGAACACACCCTTTGTCGATGCGGCGCCCGTCGAGCCGATCCCATCGCCAGGGTTTTGGACCCAGCCTTGGTTCTGGGACCTGGCCAAACAGATGCTGGGGTTGATGTTCGTGTTGTTGCTGGCTCTGGGGGTGTTGCGTCCGGTGCTCAAAAACCTGACTGCCGCGGGACAGAGACAGGCTTCTCATGCTGAAACCGGCACGGGTGATGAAGTAGAAGGCCTGGAGGCCCATGCTGAACAGGCGCGGCTCGCGCTGGCCGACGGCGCTGCAAAGCCGGGATTGCTGACCTTCCAAGGCCAAGGTGACTATCAGCAGCAGCTCGATGCGGTGAAGGGCTTGGTGTCTGATGACCCTGGCCGGGTGGCCCAGGTGGTTCGCAAATGGGTCAACGACCATGAGTGAAGCGCAGGCGCCAGCGGAGAAACCCGCTGCAGCGAAAGACCGCACTCCACTGCAGCGGGCCGCGATCTTCCTGATGAGCATCGGGGAAGACAGTGCGGCCTCAGTACTGCGCAACCTTGGGCCGAAGGAGGTGCAACGGCTGGGAACGGCCATGGCTGACCTCGGCAGCATCTCGCGCTCGGACGTGGAATCGGTCATTGGCGAATTCGTGACCGAGGTCGGCGAGCAAACGGGTTTCGGCATCGGCAATGACCAGTACATCCGCTCCATGCTGGTCTCCGCGCTCGGCGAGGACAAGGCCGGCAGTCTGATCGACCGCATTCTTATTGGTGGCAGCACCACCGGCCTCGATACGCTCAAGTGGATGGATGCCCGTTCGGTGGCGGGGGTGATTCGGTTCGAGCACCCGCAAATTCAGGCCATCGTGCTGGCGTATCTGGATGCAGACCATGCTGCCGAGGTGCTCACCCATTTTGCACCTGCAGTGCGGGTCGATGTGGTGATGCGGGTGGCAAAACTGGAAACCGTGCAGCCAGAGGCACTGCAAGAACTCAACGACATTCTCGAGCGCCAGTTCTCGGGAGGCGGTTCGTCGAAAACGACGTCACTCGGTGGCGTCAAAACCGCTGCGGACATCATGAACCACCTGGAAAGCAGCATTGAATCTGAGCTGATGGAGGCGATTCGGGACGAGAATGAAGAGATCGGCAACGGCATTCAAGACCTGATGTTTGTTTTTGCGAACCTCCAAGAAGTGGACGACAGCGGCATTCAAGCCTTGTTGCGCGAAATCTCGTCCGACACCTTGATCCTGGCGCTGAAGGGAGCTGATGAAGACCTCAAGGCGAAAATCTTCAACAACATGTCCAAGCGCGCGGCTGAGTTGCTCAAGGATGACCTGGAAGCCAAAGGCCCGGTTCGCCTCAGCGAGGTGGAGGGCGCGCAGAAGGAGATTCTACTGGTGGCGCGGCGCATGGCGGATGCCGGTGAATTGGTGCTCTCCAGCGGTGGCGGTGAGGAAATGCTGTGAGTGAAGCTGCCAACGGGCGCCTGCCTCAGCGCTGGGCAACCGATTGCGTTTCCTGGGAGCTGCCAGAGATCGGCAGAATCGAGGAGCCGCAGACTGAACCACGGCCCGAGCCAGACCCGGAGGCATTGGAAGCGTTGCGTGAGGCTGCTTACCAGGATGGCTACGAGGCCGGCCGGGCAGCGGGACATGCACTGGGACTTGACGAAGGCCGGGTTGTTGGTGCCCAACACCTGCGTGAAGTCAGCGAACGTCTTGCGCCGCTCGTCACCCAGCTGCGGGAGCCGTTGCGGGGCCAGGATGCTGCAATCAGGCAGGCGTTGGCGATACTGGTGACACGGGTGGCGCAGGCAGTGGTGCGCCGCAGCCTCGAAGAACCCGAGCAACGCACAGTGGCCATGGTGGTCGAAGAAGCACTCAAGGCGCTGCCACGCGATGCACAGTCCCCCATGGTGCGCCTCCATCCAGCCGATTTGGCTGCGTTGCGCCAGGCGCCAGTGTGGAGCCAGCCAGGTCTTGAATGGTGTGAAGACCCTGCCCTCGAGCCTGGCAGTTGCCGGGTGGACCACTTGCAGGGCGCCGTGACCTACGCCACCAGTGACCGCTTTGGCCAGGTGATTCGACAACTGTTCGCTGATTTGGCCGAACCGGCACTGGAGGCTGTAAACAGCGAAGCCGAATGCCCTTCGGATGGGGGCGAGTGAACCAGACTCGCGGTCAATCGATGAGCACGCAGATGGATCAGACAAATTTCGCAGAGGAATTCGGTGTGTTGGCGCAGCGTCCGCTGGCGCCTGCGCCACAAGTGGAAGGGCGGCTGTGTCGCTCCGTTGGCTTGACGCTCCAGGCGGAAGGGCTTGAGCTGCCCCTTGGCCACGGATGCCAACTTCAACAGGACAGTGGCGACTGGATCCCCGCCGAGGTGGTCGGTTTCACTGCCGGTTTATTGCATCTGATGCCAGTTCGCCATGTCCATGGCGTGCGCCCGGGTACCCGGGTTCGGCCG
>DHQM01000230.1:6770-7005 GCA_002408105.1 Gammaproteobacteria bacterium UBA5338
TCAGTGGGGGCGATCGGGTGCCAGTGGGGCGTCAGCTGCTCGGACGCGTGATCGATGGCCTCGGAGCCCCTTTGGACGGGGCGGGAAGTCTCGAACACCTTCCACGGGTTTCGCGTCAGGCCGAAGCGATCAACCCGCTGCATCGCCAGCCAGTGCGCCAGCCGTTGGATGTCGGGGTGCGGGCGATCAATGGGTTGCTCACCGTCGGCCGCGGGCAGCGCATGGGCATCTTCGC
>DHQM01000208.1:0-1509 GCA_002408105.1 Gammaproteobacteria bacterium UBA5338
CAGGCTTTCGCGCGGGCGGTCGGAGACAAGGCCGGAATCCAGCGCTACGGCCATGCCTATGTGCCGCTCGACGAGGCGCTCTCCCGGGTGGTGGTGGACCTCTCAGGGCGCCCCGGGTTGCACTACCGGGTGGAGTACACCCGCGCCAGGGTGGGTGCGTTCGATGTCGACTTGCTCCAGGAATTTTTCCAGGGCTTCGTCAACCACGCCATGGCCACGGTGCACATCGACAACCTGTTTGGGGTCAACGCGCACCACCAGGCGGAGACCATCTTCAAGGCGTTTGGCCGCGCGCTTCGACTGGCAGTCACCGAAGACTCCCGCCGTGGCGGCGCCATGCCGTCGACCAAAGGCACGCTCTGAGGCCAATGTCGTGACCCGCATTTCCCAGCGGACGCGGTGCCAGGCGTCTGGTCCTCGCTTCTGCCCATGAGCATTCGCATCGCTGTCATCGATTACGGCATGGGCAATCTGCACTCGGCCGCCAAGGCGCTCGAACGGGTGGCGCCGGACGCACAGGTGGTGGTGACCGGTGACCATGCAAGGATTCGGTCTGCCGACCGTGTGGTGCTCCCAGGAGTGGGCGCCATCCGTGATTGTGTTGGAGAGATGCGTCGCCTCGGCATTGACACCCTGGTCCAGGAAGTCATCGCCCGCAGACCGCTGCTGGGCATCTGTGTTGGGCTGCAGGCGCTGATGGATTGGAGTGACGAGAACGGGGGTATCCAGTGTCTTGGTCAACTCCCGGGGCGGGTGCTGCGCTTTCCAGCGCAGATGGTGGGCCCATTGGGCACACGGCTTAAGGTGCCGCACATGGGCTGGAACCAGGTGTGGCAGCAACAGCCCCACCCGATGTGGGCCGGCATTGAACCCGGCACGCGCTTCTATTTTGTCCACAGCTACTATGTTGCTGCGGATGACCCCGGGCAGGTGGTGGGCACCTGCGACTACGGGCTGAAATTTGCCGCGGTACTCAGCGCACCCAACCTCTTTGCGGTGCAGTTCCATCCCGAAAAAAGCCAGCAGGCAGGATTGCAGTTGCTGCGCAATTTCGTCGCCTGGGACGGCGAACCTGCCTGAAAACAACTTAACCACCGGAGACCGGGCCCCCATGTCGTTCGTTGTGATTCCCGCCATCGACCTCAAAGACGGCCAGTGCGTTCGGTTGCGCCAGGGCCGCATGGAGGACAGCACCACCTTCGGCGATGACCCGGTTGCCATGGCGGCCCAGTGGGTGGAGCAAGGTGCCAAACGGCTGCACCTGGTGGACCTCAACGGTGCTTTCGCGGGCGAGCCGGTGAACCAGGACGCAATCACGGCAATCGCCCGGCGCTTCCCAGAGTTGCCCATCCAAATCGGCGGCGGAATCCGCGATTTGGAGACCATTGGCCGTTACCTGGACGCTGGGGTGCGCTGGACCATCATTGGCACCCAGGCGGTGCGTGACCCGGAGTTTGTTGAGGCCGCGTGCTCGGCTTACCCCGGCCACATCATCGTGGGGCTCTACGA
>DHQM01000208.1:1722-3063 GCA_002408105.1 Gammaproteobacteria bacterium UBA5338
CGACGCCCGGGATGGCCGGGTGGCCACAACCGGTTGGTCGGAAACCTCTGAGGTCACGGCGGTCGCCCTGGCGGAGCGCTTCAGCGCCGCTGGTGTCAGTGCGCTCGTGTACACCGACATCGGCCGCGACGGCATGCTCCAGGGCGTGAATGTTGAATCCACCGCAGCCCTGGCGCGCTCGACAGCGGTTCCCGTGATCGCGTCGGGAGGGGTCGCTGGGCTCGAGGACATCCGCCAGTTGCTGCAGACGGTGGATGCTGGCGTATGCGGCGTGATCGCCGGGCGCGCACTCTACGAGGGCAGATTGAACTTGCCCGAAGCCCAGGCCTTGGCTGACGGGGTCCGTGCCCAATGAGCTTGGCGACCCGCATCATCCCCTGTTTGGACGTGGATCACGGCCGGGTGGTGAAGGGGGTCCGGTTCGTCGACATTCGCGACGCCGGGGACCCGGTCGAAATCGCCCGTCGCTACGACCAACAGGGGGCGGATGAGCTCACCTTCCTTGACATCACTGCAAGCCATGAAGAGCGGGACACCATGGTGCACGTGGTCGAGCGCATCGCCGGTGAGGTGTTCATTCCCCTCACCGTGGGCGGCGGCATTCGCACCCCGGCCGACGTGCGCACCATGCTCAATGCCGGAGCAGACAAAGTGGCCATTAACACCGCTGCGGTGAGCTCCCCCGAGTTCGTTGCCGAGGCCGCAGGCCGCTTCGGTTCCCAGTGCATTGTCGTGGCGATCGATGCCAAGCAGGTGGCTGCGGATCCCGGTGCCCGGTGGGAGATTTTTACCCACGGGGGCCGGCGCCCAACGGGGCTCGATGCGGTGGAATGGGCGCTGCGGATGCAGGGGTTGGGGGCCGGGGAGATTCTGTTGACGAGCATGGACCGGGACGGCACCCGTGCCGGCTTTGACCTCGCCCTGACCCGCGCCATCAGCGATGCAGTGGAGATTCCGGTGATCGCTTCGGGTGGGGTGGGCAGCCTGGACCACCTGGCGGAGGGCATCCTCGAGGGCCACGCCGATGCGGTGCTCGCGGCCAGCATTTTCCACTTTGGAGAGTTCACGGTGCCAGAGGCGAAGGCCCACTTGGCGGCGCGGGGCATCGAGGTTCGTTGAGGGTTGCGGCTGGGGCCGCCGGGCGCAGTCAGGGGTCCAGCAGCGGCACTGCCGGTTGTGGTCTCGGCGCTTGCCCGAGCTGGCGCTGACGCCGAGCGAAGTCCGCCGAGGGCGCCGGCGCAGCCTGCATGACCGCCACCAATGTTGAGGCGGGCACCAAACGTGCCCCCTGGCTTGCCAGTTCGGGCAAGCGCCGCTCCAGCACCGCCAAGGTTTCGGGAT
>DHQM01000041.1:0-4616 GCA_002408105.1 Gammaproteobacteria bacterium UBA5338
TGTGGACGCATGGGGGTTCGACGCGCTCCGGCGAGCCTTGCAGGACCGCGTCGGCCCGGGCTTCCAGGAGGCCGCGCCGCCGCCGAGTCACCTGCGCACGCACCCGCTCTCCGGGCAGCGCACCGTCAACGAAAACCACTTTGCCCTGGTGGCGCGCGACCCCACGCCCTTCGTGGCTCAGGCCTTCGATGTCCAATTCATGGACAGGCAGCTGGCGGGGCGCCGAACGCCGGGTCATGCAAAAATCCCGGTGGAAAGGTACCGGTCCCCACGGTCACAAACCACGGCGACGATGGTCGCGTTCTCAACCTCCGCACTGACCCGCAAAGCCCCCGCCACGGCGCCCCCAGAGGAGATACCGGCGCAAATCCCCTCCTCTCGCGCCAGGCGGCGGGTGACCGCTTCAGCAGTGGCTTGGTCCATGTCGATCACCCGGTCGACGCGGCTCGCGTCGAAGATTCGCGGCAGATACGCTGGAGGCCAGCGCCGAATGCCGGGGATGGAGGCACCTTCGGCGGGCTGCAGTCCGATGATCTGGATATCGGAATTGCGCGACTTCAGGTAACGGGAAACCCCCATGATGGTGCCGGTGGTTCCCATGGCGCTCACAAAGTGGGTGACCTGACCTCCGGTTTGCTGCCATATCTCAGGGCCGGTGCCTTCATGGTGCGCCTCAGGGTTGTCCGCGTTGGCAAACTGGTTCAACACCAGGCCCTTACCATCCGCCGCCATGCGGTCGGCCAAATCCCGGGCGCCCTCCATGCCCTCTTCGCGGCTCACCAGCACCAGTTCCGCGCCATAGGCCTGCATCGCCTGTTTGCGCTCCGCCGTCATGTTGTCTGGCATGATCAACACCATGCGATAGCCCTTCATGGCCGCGACCATTGCCAGTGCGATGCCAGTGTTGCCACTGGTCGCCTCAAGTAGCGTCGCCCCCGGACGGATGTCGCCGCGGGCTTCAGCCCGGGCAATCATGGACAATGCAGCGCGGTCTTTCACCGAACCAGCCGGGTTGTTCCCTTCAAGCTTGACCAAAATGGTGTTGGACGTTTCTCCAGGCAAGCGCTGCAGCCGCACCAGCGGCGTGTGGCCCACCAATTGGTCCAAAGTGGGATACTGCGAAGCTTGAGACATGGCGTTGCCTTGAACTTGAAGATGTGCGGGTACAAAGCGCGATTGTAAACTAGAGCCCAATGTGTTCGCTTGGACAGCCCATGCATGCGACCTCGACGGAACCGGGTGCCATGAACCAATCAACCCTCTACGATAGAGCCTGACGTGGGCCGCAGTTTTTCCCTCTCCAGCTATGTGTTTTGGGCCCTATTCGTGCCCATCGCATTGATGATCGCAATCCTCAGCGGGCTGCTGTTGGTGCGCGAACTGCGCACCCTCGACGACGCATTGGACACGCACGCAGGAACCCACGCCCGCAGCCTTGCGGTTTCTCTTGGGGCCGAGCCTCTGGAGCGTTGGCAAGCGAGCCTCACCGCAGCGCTCCGCGACCCGCACATGCGCTCAGCCCACGTACTGGATGCAGGAACCCGCGTGATCCTGGCCGCAGGCCCGGAACCCCTCCACCGCCCGGACCGCTTGGCAACAACCGATATCAGCGCACAACCCGGTTCTGCCTTGCAGGTCATCGAAGCGATCCCTGGCGCCGCGCCCGAGGCTTGGATACTGGCCGAATACAGCCGCCTGCCCACCCAAATCGCCCAGCACCAGGCAATCCTCCTGTACATCGGCCAAGTGCTGCTGCTGCTCGCCGCAAGCGCCGTGCTGGCCGTGCTGTTCGAGCGCCGCCTGCGCACCGCCCTGGCACAGATCAAAGCCAACCTGAGCCGGGCCGATGGCGAAGCCTTGCTCCCACTCAAAGGCCAAGCGCCGTTGGAATACCACCGGTTGAATCAAGCCGTCATTGACACCGAACGGCGCGTGCGGGAATCGACCCGAGAGCTGCGCCAGAGCATGGAGCAGTCCAATGCCGACCTGCGCGAAACCTTGGAAACCGTTGAAATTCAAAACATTGAGCTCGCCATGGCCCGCAAGGAAGCGCTGCGGGCCAGCCAAGCCAAAACCCGATTCCTCGCCGACACCAGCCACGAAATCCGCACCCCGCTCACCGGAATCCTCGGATCGACGCGCCTGCTAGCGCGCACGCCACTGACGGAAGGCCAGCGTGAGTACGTGGCGGGGATCACCCGTTGGAGCGAAGAACTGATGCACATCATTGATGCGATCCTCGACTACTCCAAGATCGAAGCGGACAAGCTGGTGCTCGACCACATTCGCTTCAACCTCCGTGACCTGGTTGAGGAAACGATGTTCCTGCTCGCCGCGAGCGCACTCGACAAGCGGGTGGAGCTGGTGTTGCTGGTGTATCAAGATGTGCCCCCGGAAGTCGTGGGCGATCCGCTGCGTCTCAAACAGGTGCTGACCAACCTGCTTGGCAACGCGATCAAATTCACACCCAGTGGCAGCATCGTCGTGCGCGTGATGCTTGAAGACCAACAGGACAGCAGCGTCGTGCTGCGAATCGCAGTAACGGACACCGGCATTGGCATTGATTCGGACCAGCAGCAACGGATCTTTGAAGCCTTCGAGCAAGCCATTCCACCGTCTCTCGGACAAAACCATGGCGGTACGGGGCTTGGACTGGTGATCGCCAAACGGCTCATCGAACAAATGGATGGCGAGCTCACGCTGGAAAGCGCGCCCGGGACGGGATCGACTTTTTCCTTTACCTTGGCCCTGTCGAGTTGCGCACCCTCGGCGCCTCAGGCCAACAACTGGATCACCCGGCCAGGACCCAGGGTACTGGTGTACGATCCGCTGCCCATCGCCGCCCAGGCCACTGCCCACCTGTTCAGCGCAATTGGCCTGCAGCCTGAGTTGCTCGAAGACTGGTCCGAACTCGTAGCCCAGGTGTCGACGTCCGCGCCCGATTTGGTGGCGCTGGGCCTCGACATCGGGGCAACCCCCGCCGAGGCGCAAGACAGCATCAGCGAAGTGCAGCGCTGCTTCTCTGGGCCGTTGCTGGTGTTGCGCAACCAGACCACGGACCTTCGACTGACAACCAACGACACAGCCACCCGCGTGGAGGTGGTCGAAAAGCCGGTTCGCAAGGGTCACCTGGAAGCCGCCTGTTCAGCGGTGCTATCCGCGCCAGCCGCAGTGGCGAGTGGCGCACAAGAGGAGTACGCCACTGACTTCCAGCATGCCCGGGTGCTGGTCGTGGACGACAACGACGACAATTCTCGGATGCTGGCCGCGATGGTGCGCGATCGAGGTGCGCAGGTCGACACGGCCGGGGGTGGGCTTGAGGCGCTGGCGTTGATCGGGCAGCGTCGGTACGACCTGGTGTTCATGGACGTCCAAATGCCAGGCATCACTGGCCTGGAGGCAGCCTCCATGGTTCGCGGCAGAGAGCAGCCCCCTGCCCACCTGCCAATTGTCGCGGTGTCCGCGCACATTCTCGACGAGGAACGTCGCGCCCTTCTCGCTGGCGGAATCGACGAGTGCCTGACCAAACCCGTGACCGACACCGTGCTGCTGGCCTGCCTGCGCCGCTGGGTGCCGGCCGCCCCCGAGGGTGGGACCTCGCCATACAGCCCCGCCTCCGCCACGGCCGAGCTCCGTTCCGAAATCCGCGGGCGCCTGCTCAAAGACCTTGCCGAGGTTCGAGAACGGTTGCTGGCCTGCTGTGCCAGCAACGATCGGACGGGCGCACTGACTGAAGTGCACAACCTGAATGGCGCAGCAGCGTATTGTCAGTTACCGGAACTCCACCAAGCCGCCGCCGACTGCGAATCGACACTCAAGGTGGAGCCCCACAGCGACCTGCGTGAGCTGCTCGCGCCGCTTCTAGAAGCCATCGCTGCCGCGGCCATTCACCCTCCTGACACCGACGGCGCCCAAAGCGCAGCTGTGCAGGCCTAGGCCGAGAGCGGCGCGGCGCTCTGGCCGATTCCATCCGCTTCAATCACGACAAAGGCGATGGCACAGTCGCGCTCATCACTAATCGATAGGTGACAGCGTGCGCGACGGGCCGACAGGAGCTCCGCAGCCTGACCACTGAGTGCCAGGCGAGGGGCGCCGGCCCCGTCGTGCTCCACCGCGATGTGGCGCAGAAAGACGCCCCCACCGAGACCGGTTCCGAGCGCCTTGGCAAAGGCCTCCTTGGCCGCGAACCGCTTGGCAAGGTAATGCGCTGGACGGCTCGAACGGGCCAAACCATCCAGCTCTTCCGGCGCCAGAATGCGCCTGCCAAGACGCATTCCCTGGCGCTGCCAGAGCGCAGCCATGCGCACAACCGCCACCACGTCCGTGCCGATGCCAATGATCATCGCCGCGCCTCAGCGAGCAGCCGCTTCATTTCACGCACTGCCTCGCGCATCCCACGAAACAGGGCCTCTGCGACAATGGCGTGGCCGATGTTCAGCTCATGAACCTGAGCGATGGCCGCAATGGGCTGGACGTTGCGGTAGTGGAGCCCGTGCCCTGCGTTGACCTTAAGGCCCATCGCCTGCGCCCGCGCGGTCGCGCAACGGATGCGGTCCAGCTCCGCCGTAACTCCATGGCCCGAGGCGTCCGCGTAGGCACCCGTGTGCAGCTCCACC
>DHQM01000041.1:4808-5143 GCA_002408105.1 Gammaproteobacteria bacterium UBA5338
ACCCGTGTGCAGCTCCACCACGGGTGCGCCAGCGGCCTTGGCTGCCTCGACCTGCTCGGAACAGGGGTCGATAAACAGAGAAACCTCTATGCCGAGCGACTGCAGGCGCTCCACCTGGGGGGCAAGCGAATCGACCTGGCTGGCGACGTCGAGCCCCCCCTCTGTGGTGAGCTCCATGCGCCGCTCGGGAACCAGGCACACCGCTTGAGGCCGGTACCGGGCCGCCATCTCAAGCATATCTCCGGTGGGTGCCATCTCCAGGTTGACCCGAGTCTGGCACAGCTCACAGACCAGCCGCAGGTCTCGCTCTTGAATGTGGCGCCGGTCCTCGCGCA
>DHQM01000177.1 GCA_002408105.1 Gammaproteobacteria bacterium UBA5338
CACTGATCGGTCTGGATGAGCCCTGATTCCAACCCCGTGCCGGCCACCGGCTGGACACCCGGGCAACCACTGAACTGCACTCGGCTCGCGCGGCGCCAAGGGCTCTGGATGCCGAAATTGTCCTTCCTATGCGACTTCCATTGACCCCTTCAATATGTCCGCACTCAAAGCCATACCCACCAATGTCATCACCGGTTTTCTGGGTGCCGGCAAGTCCACCGCCATCCTGAGTCTTCTACAACATAAGCCCAGCGCTGAGCGCTGGGCTGTACTCGTCAACGAGTTTGGCGAAGTCGGGATCGATGGCAGCCTGTTTTCCGGTCAGGACGCTGAAGCACCCGACATTTATGTTCGTGAGGTTCCTGGCGGCTGCATGTGCTGTGCTGCCGGTCTGCCCATGCAGATCGCGCTGAACATGCTGATTGCGCGCTCCAGGCCACACCGCCTACTGATAGAACCCACAGGCCTCGGCCACCCGAGGGAGGTCCTGTCCGTATTGTCCGCTCAACACTATCGGGAGGTGTTGGACCTGAACGCCACTATTACACTGGTCGACGCCCGCAAGGTTCACGAGCGCCGCTACACCAGTCACCCCACCTTCAACCAGCAATTGGCCATTGCCGACGTGATCGTCGCCAACAAGGCCGACCAGTACCATTCCGGGGATTTTCCTGCGCTGCTGAGTTACCTCGAGCGGAGCCTGAACCGCGACAACCAATCAGTCTTTCAGGTCAGCCAGGGAACACTGCAACTTGCGTGGCTGATGGCCCCGGCCCTGCAACACCTCCGCCCGTTTCACCGCGAACACTCCGACCCCACCAACGGCCACGAGATCGAACACCCTGCTGCGCTGCTGGGGGTGCGCGACATTCCGGAAACAGGCTACCTGAGCATTGACAACGAAGGTGAGGGGTTCTACAGCCGCGGGTGGATATTCACACCTGAGTGGACTTTTTCAGCGCGCCAGCTGTACCGCCTCTTGCTGGAGGTGGATGTGGAACGGGTCAAAGGGGTGTTCATCACCGACCAAGGGGTGATCGCCTACAACAAGGCCGATCACGTGCTGACGGAAACCGAACTGGACAACTGCATGGACAGCCGCATTGAGTGCATTGGAACCAACCGCCGCTTGTTTGAAACCCTGGAGGAAGCCCTGCTTGCCTGTGTGGTCACAAGCCAAGGTCCGCTCACTCCGTATAAGGTTCCAGCCGATCGACTTTAATGGTATAGGCGGCGGTGGCCATGTCGTTCTCGATCAACGTCGCGCGCAAAGTGCCGAAGAGCCAGAACGGCTCGTACAGTCTTTCAAGCTTGAAACCCTGATCGAACTCGGCGTACACAATTTGGTTGGGCGGCGGCGGCGGCACGTGAATGCAGGCACCGAAGTACGGCACCAAAAAAAACCGGGTGACGCGTTGCTGGCCTGCGTCGAACTCCAAGGGCACAACGAACCCGGGCAAGCGGACCGCCTGGCCGTCAAAGTCCAGTACAACCCGGGTCGACACCAGCGCCTGCTGGTAACGGCTGTCGTTGGCCTGCTCGATGGCCAGCCGCATTTGGCTTGCGATCTGATCATCTTCAGACCCATCCGGGATGTGGTTCAAGGACTCCGGCGGATTGAGGAGCGCGTCGAGATCCTCCTTGGGCATCAGGTCCGGCCATTCGATGGTTCGGTACCCATCAATCACCTGAGCCGGTTGCTTGTCTGTTTGGACCTGGGCAAAACCAGAGTTGAGCAGCATTGCATACACCAGGAAAACAGAGCCGACCGTTCGAGTTAAACGATGCACAGGGATGCAAACCAAAACCGTCTCCATTCAACATTCGAAAAACACACCGACAGCTGTGATACCTTGTATCACATTGATAATTGATTCACCATCCAGGGGCAGGACTTGGTTGCGTCACTAGAAGACCTAAGCTTTCACTATGGCAATGCCAAAGAGCCTGTGCTGGAGATTCCCCAGTGGTCCGTTCAGGCCGGCGAGACAGTGTTTCTGCACGGCCCCTCTGGCTGTGGGAAATCCACTTTGCTGAACCTCTTGGCAGGTATTCTGCTGCCCAGCAGCGGTGCCGTCGATGTGCTTGGGGAACGGATGAGCGAACTCAGTGCCAGACAGCGGGACAGATGGCGTGCCCGCCACATTGGCGTCGTGTTCCAGCAGTTCAACCTCATCCCCTACCTCAGCGCCCTGGAGAACAGCAAACTGGCCGCTCATTTTGGGCGCACCGCCAACTCCACTGACCGCGCCAAGGGTTTACTTAAGGCGTTGGGAATCAACGACGCGCTGCACCGTCAACCCGCTGCACAACTGAGCATCGGCCAGCAACAGCGGGTGGCCGTTGCCCGGGCACTGGTCAACCAGCCCCAGCTGCTGCTTGCGGATGAACCGACCTCGGCACTGGACACCCGAAACCGCGACGCGTTTATGGCACTGCTGCTTGAACAAGTCATGCGCAACAACACAGCGCTGATTTTCGTCAGCCATGACCTCAGCCTGCGAGACCGGTTTTCCAGGGTAGAAGCCCTGGAAGACATCAACCGAGCGCACCCACATTGATGTTCTTACGCCTGGCGCTATCCAGCCTTCGCAGCCGCAAGGGTTCGGTGCTACTTACCTTTCTGGCCGTTGCAGTCAGTGTGTTCGTGTTGCTCGGCGTGGAACAGATTCGCCACCAGGCCAAGAGCAGCTTCGGCAATACCGTATCCGGCATCGACCTGATTGTTGGTGCCCGCACGGGTGACGTCAATCTTCTGCTCTACTCGGTATTTCGCTTGGGCAACGCTACCAACAACATCTCCTGGCACAGCTACAAGCACATCGCGGCGGACCCGAACATTGCCTGGACCATACCCATCTCTCTGGGCGACTCGCACAAGGGCTATCGGGTGATGGGGACGACCGCTGACTACTTCACTCATTTTCGTTTCGGCCAGAACAAACTGCTGGAACTTGCCGAAGGTGCGGTCTTCTTCAACCTCTTCGATGTGGTGCTCGGCAGCGATGTGGCACGGTCACTGGGCTACCAGCTGGGTGACAACCTGGTACTTGCCCACGGATTGGGCAGCACGAGTTTCAGTCAACACGAGGACACCCCCTTTCGGGTCACGGGCATTCTCAAACCCACGGGCACACCGGTGGACCAAACCCTCCACGTGAGCCTGGAAGGGATCGAGGCAATGCACATTGGCTTCGAGGGTGGCATCCAGCTTCCAGGTGGACCAGCCGTCACCGATGAAATTGAGCCGGGTGACCTGACCCCGAAGACCATCACTGCCTTCATGGTGGGTCTCAAGTCCAAGCTGGCGACCTTTCGGCTCCAGCGACAGATCAATTCCTACCAGCACGAACCCCTGCTTGCCATCCTGCCCGGCGTCACCTTGGCCCAACTGTGGCAAATGATGGCCGTCATGGAAAACAGCCTGCGGCTGGTCTCCGCACTGGTGTTGCTGGCTTCACTGTTGGGCCTGGCCGCCATGCTGCTGGCCTCCATTCGAGAACGCCAGCGGGAAATCGTAGTGATGCGCGCCATCGGTGCCTCACCCTGGTTCTTGCTGGGACTCGTTGAAGCGGAGGCGCTGTTGGTGACTCTAGGGGGAACGACTCTGGCCATGCTGCTGCTCGTTCTGACGACGACGCTGTCAAGCGCCCTGCTCGCCGAACAGTTCGGTCTGTTTGTCGAGGTCGGCCTCCCGACGGCTCACTCAATGGGTGCGCTTCTGGCAGTTGTCATCGCTGCACTCGGAATCGGCCTGGTGCCCGGCATCGCAGCCTACCGGTGCGCCTTGCATCAGCAACTGGCGTGAAACCGACTAGAAACCGCGTGACCCGCCGCCAGACTGCACCTTGCCCCACTCCACCAAAGAAAGGCGCAGGACCAAGCCGCCATGTGTTCGGATTCGAGCTGCCGCTAGGGCAACCCTTGTTCACCCTGATTCTCGCCGGTCCACGGAAGCACTCCGCCGCCGGGCCTTGGCATCACTGGTGGCGCGAAGCCGAACGCACAATGACACCAGCCTTCAAGCCCAAAGGTCTGCTGCCGAACGACGTCGCACGTTGATTTCGTGGTAAAGGGACCTGGCACCGCCCCAGTCGGATTTTCCTGCCCCTGTGTCGAGGGATGGATATGACAACTGATTTCCATGGCGGACGCTGGCGAGATCCACGGCAGCGAAAGCGCCAAAGCGACGGTTCCGAAACGGCATCCGGAGTAGGTCATCGCTCCAATCCACGCACGGAGCGACGCGACCCGTGGCCTGACGGGGGCAATGGCCCGCAATTCATCGAGCGCCACCTCCGGCGGGTTCGCTGCCATCAGCGCCCCTGCGTGGCCACGACAATGCACTCCTCGTCCAATGTGGCAATCTCCGAAGTCAATCCCCCGCGCCGCGGTGGTTGCAGCGCGCACCTAAGACGACTTGCCAAGCCTGCGCGCGACAGGTCACACACCCCCGAATCGACAACCGCTCTACCAGTGGAGCTTAACCGACACCAAGGCTCCAAATGGCATGGCACGTACGCCGTGCAATCCGCCAGAGTTGCCGCGCGCTTGAGGGTTCGGGTGACCTCGAGTCGTCGGCGTCGCTGTGCGCGAACGGACACGCGCGGCTTAGCACGCGACTGCTATGGCATCGCCCAACCGGAAATCTAGCGGCTCTGGGACCTCGGCACCACGCACAGCATCATCGGGAAAAACTGGGCGCGCCCCGCGAACCAAACCAGATTCGGGGACTGGGCCCCGTGCAATGGGGTGACGGCCTCGAAGGCATCACTGAAACAACGCCTGAGCCAGCGATTCACGCAAGAGAATTGCACGGCGGGCGGGACCAAAAATTGAGCAACTCAGTTGCAACTCGCTCAAAAGGCCAAGTGACTACCACTAAGATGCGGGCATTCAGCGGCTGCAACGGGGGCAGAGCCCCTGCACCGCGACATCCGCATGCAGCAACTCGAAGCCTTCAGGCAGGTTCAGGGCGACTGCGGGGGTCAGATTTTCCAGGCAGTAGATCTGCCCACAGTCGGTGCAGTTAAAGTGTGTGTGGTCAGAGTTTGACGTTGCACTGAAACGCCAGACCCGGTCCTCCCCGGTGAGCTTGTGCAC
>DHQM01000156.1:0-836 GCA_002408105.1 Gammaproteobacteria bacterium UBA5338
CAACCTGCAGTGGAGCACTGTGGCGCTCCGCGATGGCATTGAGCTCCGGAACCTCCACGCGACAGGGCTCGCACCACAGGGCCCAGTAATTGATCAGCAACCAGCGCTCGTCGAGCGCGCCCAGATCCACCGCCGATCCATCCAATGCGTGAAACCGTGGACGGTCGCACGCCACGAGCGCTACAGCCACGAAGCAAACCGCGGCGACCACAACTATTCTTCTTGAGATATCCAAGGACTTCGCACAGTAGGGGGAAGCGATGCCGAACGCCAGCGACCCAGAGGCGCAGTGCCTCGAAACACGACGCCTGCAGTTGACGGTTCCAGCCCAGGACAGTGGCGGCGATCATAGCATGCCGGATTCGGCCATGTTGGCACGGCTGTTCGCAGCCGACACCCAGGTGCCACTGGTAGACCGGGCCGACTGGCTCGCCGCTGAATGCCTGCGCATCGCCCGTCGGGGTTGGCCGATGGATGCGCGCCTCCAAGCCGTCAATGCCTTGAAAACCCCGTATCAGACCACCCTTGAGCTCATGAGTGAGCGGTTGTCCCGCCCGCCCACCACGTTGACCACAGCCAGCCTCAACGCCCAATTGCACTCGCTCGGCAGACTGGCTCAGGCCGTCGCCTTCGCCAGCAAGCGGCTGCTGCTGGACCTGGAAGCTTCCGGTGCGGACCCGGCCGCCCTCCATGGCTGCTGGAACTGGACCCTCTGGGCGTTGGCCCAGCAGCAGCGGATCGCTGCAGCTGCCCATTGCCAACCGGCCCATGCCGTGCGGCTGGAGTTTCACCAGCTCATCGAGCTGCGTCGCGACACAGACGCCGGCGCCAGCGCC
>DHQM01000156.1:1076-3594 GCA_002408105.1 Gammaproteobacteria bacterium UBA5338
GCGCCAGCGCCGAGGGTGCGGTTGCTGGTGCGACCATGGACCCACCGGGTCTCAGCATCCAGGTGGCCTTGATGGAGACGATGGACACCTACGGTCTCAGCACGCCAGACATCTGGCTCGCCTTCGACTACCTCGGCCAGCTTGTCCCCCCCTTGCTCGCCGCCAATCCCGAGATGGCTGCTGACCGGCTGGACCACGGCGCACTGGTCAGTCAGGTGCGAGCGGACCGCGACCGAGTTCAAAACGCCGGCTCCGCAGCAATCGGTTTAGGGCGCGCCAGCGCACAACGGGCCCAAGCACTGCTTGCCCACATCGAACGCAACTGGAGCGACCAGCAGCGCGAGCGTGGCGACCGCAAACCCAGCCGAGGGCGAGTACAATTGGTGTTCGGACTCGAAGCCATCACCCGCTGTGCGCGTCAGCAGCTGACCGAGGGACAGACCAGCGACGAGCACCTGCTTTGGGCGCAGCTGCTCAACGTCAGTTCTGGGGGCTTCGCACTGAGGTTTCCAAACGGACTGGATAGCGCCCCCGACATCGGGGAACTGGTCTACCTGCCCGAGGCCCTGGCCGGAGTCAGCGAACTCGGCCAGCTCGGCATGGTGCGCTGGTGCCGCCGCGCCAGCGGTAGGCTCGACATCGGCGTTCAATCCATCCCAGGCCGCGTGGAAGCCCTGGACCTGTTGGCCATTGACCGCACCTCGGTCAGCGCCAACGAACAGTCCTGCCTACTGGTTCGACAAGCCTCGCACCATGGCGAGTACCCAGCCATCGTAGCTCCGAGCGGGTCGGTTCAGTGCGGGCAGGCGCTGCACGTGCGCCCAGTGCAAAAGATGAACCCCGTCGAAGTGGCCGCATCCTTGACCCTGATGAGCGGGGCTTATTTCGATTTGATCGCCATCGAAACCGAGGAAGACCTCAGCACCTTCGACCCCCTCCAGGTCGAGGAAATCGATTTCGGGCTGGTCGGCCAGCAGTTGTAACTCTCGCTCGGCCTGCGCTGCCGCCCCAGCCCTGGAAGCCTGACGAGCCCTGTTTCGCTGCGCTCCGGCGAGTTGCTGATCAACGGCACGGACGAGCGGTGTGGGGAGCAAGTCGGCGTCCCTTGTCTACCCCTGCACCTGTCTCAACGGAACCTGCGGGCCGGTCTTCGGCACTTTTGTACCTCCAGCGGATGCAATACCATCGGGTCTTTATCGACCCACTCCCATGCCCGAGGTGCTCCCATGAAGCTGTACTACGCGCCGGGTGCCTGCTCGATGGCACCCCACATCCTGTTGCGTGAAGCCGGCCTCGAATTCGCGTTGGAACGGGTGGACCTGCGCACCCACACGACCGAGGGCGGCGCGGACTACTATGCCATCAACCCGAAAGGGGCAGTGCCTGCCCTTGAAATTGCCCCTGGAGAGTTGCTCACCGAAGGCCCGGTGATTGGGCAATGGGTGTGCGATCAGGCCGGCCGACGGGACCTCATGCCCGAACCCGGCAGCCTGGCGCGGTATCGGGTGATGGAGTGGCAAAACTACATCAGCACCGAACTGCACAAATCCTTCGCTGTGTTGTTCAACTCCCAGATCCCGGCGGAGGTCAAACCCATCTTTGTGCGGAGCCTCCGCGACAAGTTCGCGTGGGTATCCAAGCAGTTGGATGGCTCTGACCACTTGACCGGCAGCGACTTCACCGCCGCCGACGCGTACCTCTTCACCGTGTTGGGATGGGCGCCATTGGTGGGTGTTGACACCTCGGATTGCACGGGACTCAATGCATTCGCCATCCGTGTGGGCGAGCGCGCCAGCGTTGCGGCAGTGCGCCAGGCTGAAGGGCTCTAGCGCACCATTGTCCGCCTCCCTCCACAGGCCCCCGGGGTTGCAAAGCCCCAGGGCTCAGGGTGAGAAGTGGCAGGTTGCGCCCCAAGCCCATCGCAGCCAATGTTCAAAGGAGCCAGCATGAGTGATTCTAATCCAGCGAGCGAATACCAGCCCCCCAAAATTTGGACCTGGGATGCCGAGAGCGGTGGCCGCTTCGCGTCCATCAATCGGCCCATCGCAGGCCCAACCCACGAGCGCGATTTGCCCGTGGGCACACACCCGCACCAACTCTATTCCCTCGCCACACCGAATGGCGTGAAGGTCACGGTCTTGCTGGAAGAGTTGCTCGAGCTCGGTATCGATGGCGCCGAATACGATGCCTGGCCCATCGTGATCTCAGACGGGGAGCAGTTCTCAAGCGGGTTCGTCGCCGCCAACCCCAACTCCAAGATCCCTGCGCTCATCGACCGCAGCGGTGCAGAGCCGATCCGGGTGTTCGAGTCCGGCGCCATTTTGCTGTACCTCGCCGAGAAGTTTTCGGCCTTCATCCCCAGTGTACGAGCGGAACGCGCCGAGTGCCTGTCGTGGCTGTTTTGGCAAATGGGCAGCGCGCCCTTTTTGGGTGGCGGGTTTGGGCACTTTTACGCCTACGCACCCGTCAAGCTGGAGTACCCCATCAACCGCTATGCCATGGAAGTGAAACGCCAGCT
>DHQM01000039.1:0-1395 GCA_002408105.1 Gammaproteobacteria bacterium UBA5338
CTACCGCATCTTTCCGGATGACCGGGGACGCATGAACCAAAGCCTGCTGGAGGTCGCGGGTGGGCTGCTGCTGGTGCCTCAGTTTACGCTCGTGGCCGACACGCGGCGCGGCCTGCGGCCAGGCTTCTCCCGGGGTGCGGACCCAGCGCATGGCCAGGCGCTGTTCTCGCACCTGGTGGCCGTGGCCGGTGAGGCAGGGCTTGAGGTGCAGACTGGACGCTTCGGTGCTGACATGGCGGTCGAGTTGGTGAACCAGGGGCCCGCCACCTTTTGGCTCGAAGGCTAGTGTCCTGGCAGGTCGGTCAACGCGCTGAGCCCTGCTCGAGATAGACCGGGCGTGGCAGGCCTTCCTCGACCAACGCGGCCAAGCGACGCGACAGGCCTGGCTCGGCGATTTGGATCGCGGTCTTAGGTGGCACGAACCGCCAGGACGAGAGTTCGTCATCGGCCAGTCGAATCTCGACCTCGGCTTCGCAGCGGTCCGCGCCGAAGACGAAATGAACCCCTTCGACCAGGTCCCCTTGGCTTGGTGCGTAGTCCACCAACAACAACGGGTGTGGTTCGATCGCGAGGCCGGTTTCTTCGAAGACTTCACGCTGGCAGGCGCGGCGTGGTGATTCGTCCGCCTCGACCACCCCGCCGGGAATGGACCAGCCGGCCCGATAGGTCGGCTTCACCATCAGCCAGTGGCCCCGCGCGTCGGTGAGCACCGCGCCGGCGGACATTCGCTTGCGCGGCAGGCTGCGCAGGTACTCGGCCAGCTCCAGCCTGGAGGTCATGGGGTTGTGGGGCGCGCCCGCCCGGTCCAGCGGCCAAGCAGGATACCCGCCTCGAACAAGAGCCACATGGGTAGCGCGAGCATGGTCTGGGAAATGATGTCCGGGGGCGTGAGCAGCATGCCGGCAATGAAACAGGCGATGACCACATAGGGGCGTTTGGCGGCCAAAGCGTCGGCCGAGATGACCCGCCCCCGGATCAGGAGCAGGGTTGCGATGGGGATTTCGAACGCCAGTCCGAAAGCAAAAAACAGCTTCAAGATGAAATCGAGGTAGGCATTGATGTCCGTCATGACCTGCACGCCGCTCGGACCCACGCTGGTGAAAAAGGCGAACACGAGTGGCAGCACCACGAAGTAGGCGAAGGCCACGCCAAGGTAGAACAGCAGGGTGCTGGAGAACAGGATCGGCAGTGCCAGGCGCCGCTCGTGGCCATATAAACCCGGTGCGATGAATGCCCAGGCCTGGTGCAGGATCACCGGGATCGCAATGAACACGGCGGCGACGAGGGTCAGTTTGAATGGCGCGAAAAACGGTGAAGTCACCTCTGTGGCGATCATGCTGCTGCCTGGTGGCAACAGCGCCTGCAAAGGCGCCGAAGCGAAGGCGTAGATCCGAT
>DHQM01000039.1:1566-4069 GCA_002408105.1 Gammaproteobacteria bacterium UBA5338
TGAAGGCGTAGATCCGATTCGCAAAGGGTGTGAGCCCCAGGGTCACCACCAGCACCGCTGCCACGGCGCGAAGCAGACGGGCGCGCAACTCTCGCAGGTGCTCAATCAGAGACATCGATGCGCCGGATGGCGGTTGGTCATCCGTCACGCTGATCGGCTCGGCTGGGTTCGGGGCCGCTTTCCGGGGACGGTGCGATCGGTGGCTCCGGGAAAGTGGTGTCGGTGGAGTGGGCGCGTTCGCGCAACTCGCGGAGAATGTCCTCGTTGTACAGCTGCTGGCGGATTTCGTCGGTGTTCAGTTCGCGGCTGATGGTTTCGCGGGCTCGGGTGAGTGACCGGCGCAGGCGGCCAAGCCAAAGGACTCCGGTGCGGGTGGCTTCCGGCAATCGATCAGGACCCAGCACCAGCAGTCCCACCACCGCGATCACGAGCAATTCCGCAAAGCCGATGTCGAACATGGCGCTTTCCTAGCGGGGTTGCTCCTCGCGGTCTTTCGTGGGGGTCGTTTCTTGGACGCCCGATTGGGGTGGGTTGTCCAGCCGTTCCGGGTCTTCGTCTTCGCTGACTGCCTTGCGGAAGCCACGCACTGCGCTGCCCAGGTCTCCACCCAGGTTGCGCAGTTTCTTGGTGCCAAACAGCAGCACCACGATGACCAGAACGATCGCCAATTGCCAGATACTGATTCCACCAAAGCCCATGGGGTTTACCTCGTCGATGCTAAGTGGCGGTTGGTTGGGGGCCGCGGCCAGGGTCGCGGGCCGCCTTCTCTTCGTGTCCAGAAACGCCGAAGCGGCGGGCCAGTTCTTCAAGCACGTCGCGGTGGCTGAGTCCAAGGTGCGAGAGCATCACCAGGCTGTGGAACCACAGGTCTGCGGTCTCCCGCACCAGCGGGTCTGTGCCGACATTCGCGGCGTTTTTGGCCGCGATCAAGGTTTCAATGGCCTCTTCACCCACCTTTTCCAGGATTTTGTCCATACCTTTGTGGTGCAGGCTGGCGACATAGCTGGCTTCCGGGTCTTGGTCACGGCGGGCTGCAAGCACCCTGTCCAGAGCATCAAGGATCTGTGTTGCCAATTCTGGTCTCCCGGACGGATTCATTCGAGCGCACCCCGCATCGCCCAGATTCCAGCGGCACCAAGCACCAAGACGCCGGTGATGCGCCACCAGGCTGCCACCCGCGCCTGGCGCTTCATCTGGCCGCGCAGCTGGCTCAATTCGCCCTGCAGGACAATCTGCTGGCGCTCCAGAGCACCACGCTGATCCAGCGCCTGCAAGCCCAGCTCTGGCAATTCGGGCAGTCGGTCGAGCCAGCGTGGCGCCTGATCACGCACAGCTTGCCACAGCTTAATCGGGCTGTGGCGCTCGTGCATCCACCGTTTGAGAAAAGGATAGGCTGTTTCCCACAGGTCAAGCTCTGGGTACAGTTCGCGACCCAGACCCTCGATGTTGAGCAGGGTTTTCTGCAACAGCACCAACTGAGGTTGCACCTCCATGTTGAACCGCTGCGCGGTCTGAAACAGATAAATCAGCACGTACCCCAGCGAAATCTCCCGCAACGGCTTGGCGAAGATGGGTTCGCAGACGCTGCGAATCGCGTTCTCGAAATCGTGTACTCGGGTGTCGGGGTCGACCCAGCCGGACTCCACATGCAGCCGCGCGACCTCGTGGTAGTCGCGCTGGAAGAAAGCATAGAGCGTGCTGGCCATGTAGTGCTGGTCTTGCTGCGACAGTGAGCCAATGATGGCGCAATCGATCGCGATGTAGCGGGGACTGTCGGGGCGTGTGACGTCCACGAAGATGTTGCCGGGGTGCATGTCGGCATGAAAAAAATTGTGCTCGAACAGCTGGGTAAAAAAGATCTCCACCCCCCGCAAGGCCAACTGGCGCAGGTCGACCCCGGCGGCGCGCAGTCCTTGGATGTCAGCGATGGGGATGCCGTGGATCCGTTCGGTGACCAATACATTCTGGCGGGTCAGCTCAAACTGGACTTGGGGCACATAGAGCAGCGGAGAATACGCGAAGTTGCGTCGCAGTTGTGCGGTGTTGCCCGCTTCCAGCCGCAGGTCCAGCTCGTTGTGGATGGTAAGGTCATAGTCGGCAACCACTGCGGTTAATCGCAACCGCCGGGCTTGCGCGGAGTGGCGCTCGGCAAGCCTTGCCAGTCGGTGCAGCAGCCGCAAGTCTGCGGCGATGATTCGCCCGATGCCCGGACGGATCACCTTCACACAGACTTCGTCGCCGTCGGGCAGGCGCGCCAGGTGAACCTGGGCGATGGAGGCGGAGGCCAAGGGTTCTGTGTCAAACCACGCGAAGTGTTGGTCGAGGGGTGCACCCAGTGCCGATTCCACCAGTCCGACGGCTGTGGTGGCGGCGAACGGCGGCACGTTGTCCTGGAGTTCGCGCAGCTCATCGGCGATGTCTGGGGGCAGCAGGTCTCTGCGGGTCGAAAGCAGTTGCCCGAACTTGACATAAATGGGACCAAGGGACGCATCCTGTGGGTGGT
>DHQM01000010.1:0-2687 GCA_002408105.1 Gammaproteobacteria bacterium UBA5338
GCCCCAGGGTACGGCTGCGGTAGCCCCCCGCCACGGATGAAGTCGATGCCGAGCGGTGCATTGTGGGCACGGAACAGGTGCGCTGGGACGCGGCTGTGCTCTGGCTCTGTGCGGCCCAATTTGTCTAGATTGGGGTCGGGGATGTCCACGCCATGCAGGTACGGCCAGCCATAAAAGCCGCCCGGAACGATCCGGTTCAGCTCATCCGGAGGGCGGTCATCACCGAGAAAGTCGCGGCCGTTCTCGGTTGCGTATAGGGCCCCTTCCGCTGTCCAGTCGAAGCCGACGGCGTTGCGCAGTCCGCTGGCGTAGACCTCGGACGTGCCGGTTGCGGGGTCGATGCGCAGCAGTGCCGCCCGGCGGGGGTCGGCTTCGACGCAGCTGTTGCAGGACGAGCCCACCGAGACATAGAGCGCGCCATCGGGTCCACTCCTGAGGGTCCGGGTCCAGTGCATGCCGCCGTCCGGCAAGTCGATGACGGGTCGATAGGGGCCGGCAGGTCGATCTTCAACGGCATCCCAGGGAAGGCGCCCCACCTGATGAGTCTCGGCGATGTACAGCCATAGGCGGCCGGTGGCATCGTGGTGAAAATCCAGTCCGTGCGGCCGGCGCAGCCCGGTGACGACCGCCTGCTGGCCGTCCGTCCGCCCGTCGTGGTTGGCGTCGGCCGAGAGCCGCCAGACCTCTCCCCGATGCGGCAGACTGACGAGGAGCTGGCCGGCGGGGGTCCATCGCAGTAGGCGTGGTCGATCCAGGTGTCGGGCGAACACCTGGATGCGGAAGCCGTCTGGAACCTCTAGTTGCTGGATCGGAAAGGCGCTGGTGCTGGCACGGGCAAGACCCGGTGGGTTGACAGCGAGCCCGGTTTGGGTTGTCCGCAGCCAGGCCACGAGCAGCGCGCTGGCCACCGCAATGCAGGTGCCGACCAGTGCCCAGAACTTCAACGCACGCATGGGTGGGCTTCTGGATCCATGGTGGCTCAACTCCTGGTGACGGCTTTGCCCGGGCGGATGTGGAGGAGTGTGGTCGGGAGCATCGTGAGCAAGAACACCAGTGTAATGATCAAGAAGGCATCCCGGTATGCCAGCATGGCGGCCTGAGTGGCGACTGCGCGTGCCAGTTGGCCGATCGCCATGGGCAATTGGTGCAGTTCCGCGACGCCGGCGCGATCCAGCAGCCCGGTCAGCTGCTGCAACAGCGATTGGGTCACCTTGTTGGACGTTGTCTGGGTGGCTGCAAAACCGTCCACATACAGGCTTGTCCGGTTTTGCAGCACCACGGTCAGCAGGTTGACGCCGAAGGCGCCGCCGAGCTGGCGCAAAAAGTTGATGGCCCCGGAACCCTGACTCATCAATTGCAGCGGCAGGACCTTGAGCGCGCCGGCGTTCAGGCTGGGAAAGATGGCCGCAAGTCCAATTCGGCCGATCAGCAGCCACCAAACGATGGTAAGGAAAGGTGTGTTTAGGTCGATCCGCGTGAGCAGGTAGGAAGAGTAGGCGAACACAGCCAACCCGAACCAGATCATCACCCGGGGTGAGGTTTTGTCGCTGAGAAATCCGCTGATGGGGTTGAATGCGGCCATTGCAAGTCCCGCCGGCATCAGCAGCAAACCTGAGGTGGTGGGAGTAACACCGATGATGGTTTGCAGGAACAGGGGCACCAGGTAGGTGGACCCGAACAACCCGGCGCCGAGTACGAAGGTGATGACAGACGCCGCGGCAAAGCGCTTCTCTTTGAAAATGCGCAGGTCAAGCATCGGGTGGGGGCTGCGGTGTTCCCAGCCGATGAACGCCACCCCAGCCACGGCCGCCACACCCAGGTAGGAGAGGATCATGTCGGAGTTCCAGCCGTGGCGCTGCCCATTGGACAGGCCCGTGAGGAGCGCAAAAATGGCGATGGAAAGCAGCACCAGCCCTGTCCAGTCGAAGGGTTGGCGAGGCCCCGAGCTCTCGCGCCCGGGCATGAACAAGAGGCCCAGTGGAAAAGACAGCAGCGACAGCGGAATCTGGATGTGAAAGACGTAGCGCCAGTTGAACTGGTCCACCAGAACGCCGCCGATGGTTGGGCCCATGGCGGGCGCCAGGACCACTCCCACGCTGAAGATACCCATTGCCAGGCCGCGCCGCTCCAGCGGAAACACTTGGATGATCACCAGCATCGCCAGCGGGCCCACCAAACCCGCGGCGGTACCTTGTACGATACGCGACAGAATGAGCACGGACTCGTTGGGCGCGAAGCCCCCCATGACGGACCCGGCCAGAAACACGGCCATGGACGTCAGATAGGCGACCCGCATGCCCCAGGCCCCCACCGACCAGGCGGTGAGAAGCATGAATCCGGTGGTCGCCGCCAAGTATCCGGTGGAAACCCATTGGGCCTGATCCGCTCCCATCCCGAAGGTGCCCATGATGTCGGGAATGGCGACATTGATGATGGTGCCAGTGAGCAGGGTGGTGAAGGAGGCCAACATCACCGTCGCCACGGCGAACCACCGGTAACTGGGACCGTACTGCGCGAACAGTGCGAGGATTTGTGGGCCGGCGTTGATCCCTGGCGGAGGGGGGCGTGGCTCGCCTTTAGCGGATTTCAATCGCCACCTCCACCATCATGCCGGGCCGCAGCAACTGCCCCTCGACCTGATTGATGGCGAAGCGGACCGGAATGCGCTGGGTGATTTTGGTGAAGTT
>DHQM01000010.1:2913-3697 GCA_002408105.1 Gammaproteobacteria bacterium UBA5338
GCTGGGTGATTTTGGTGAAGTTGCCACTGGGGTTGGCATTGGGCAGTAGCGCGAACTCTCCGGTGGTCGACTGGCCGATGCGGACCAAGGTCCCGGTGAGGTCCAGGTCCGGATAAGCATCCACACGAATTTGTGCGCGCTGGCCCAGGGCCAGGTGGCGGATGTCGGTTTCCTTGACGTTGGCGTCGATCCACACCGACTCGGGGTCATGGAGGAGCGCGATCCGCTGGCCGGTGCCGATGAACTCCCCGGCGTTGATGAAGGTTTCATCGACAATGCCATTGATCGGACTGCGGATGACACGGTCCTCAAGGTCGTTTTTCTGGCGGGCTCTGGCAGCTTCGGTTTCAGCCTGGCGCTGTTGGGTCTGCACGATCTGTTGCCTGATTTGTACCAACTGGGTGCGGCTGGCCTCTGCTTCGACCACTGCGGCTCTCGCGGTCGCGAGGTCGGCTTGCGCACCCAGCAGGCCCTGGCGTGCATTCGCTGCTGCGGTGCGCTTGGCATCGAGTTCGTGCTCAGCGAGCAGCTGCTGGTCATGTAGGGATCGGGCGCGCTGCAGTTCGTTTTCTGCAAAGCGCAGGTTGGTTTCGGCGGTGTGAAGCCGGGCCTGGGCTGCATCGGACTGGGATTGAACCGCGTCCAGGCGGCTTGCGCTCAGTCGATCGGTGAGTTGCAACTGCTGACGCTGGCGCTCGAGCTCGGCTTCCAGTCCTTTGAGGCGCGCGTCCAGCTCGGACAGCCGCAGGCGTGCGTCGCGCTGGTCGATGTACAGGAACCGGAT
>DHQM01000010.1:3966-4478 GCA_002408105.1 Gammaproteobacteria bacterium UBA5338
GCACCGGGTCATTGGCGGAGATCGGAACCGCTTCCACCCAACCGGGGACTCGGCTCGCAACGGAGACCATGGTGGCACCAACGCGCGCGTCCGACACGTACACGTGGGTGTAGCGTTGCAAGAGCCAAGCCGCCGCGCCGAGCAGCGCAATGACACCCACCAGGCCGATCGCAGCCCGTCGCGTCCAGCTTCGCCCCCCGACCACCTGGACGGAGGGCGCCTGTTCAGCTGGCGTGTTCACAACGTTCGCCACTTGGGATGGGTTCCTGGCCGGTGGCCGGGTCAGTGTGGCCGGCATTGGCTAGGATCCGCTCGAACACCTGGATGCACAGCTGCAACTCTTCCTCGGATACCCCGGCCAAGAGGTCAGCGCGCACCGCTGCAGCTTCATGATCGAAGCGTTCGAGGGTGGGCCTCGCCGCTGCGGTGAGGTGCACGCGCTTGCCGCGGCGGTCTTGTGGCGACGGGCGCCGTTCAATCCAGCCAAGGGCCTAGGCCACGCCGGCATTGTT
>DHQM01000108.1 GCA_002408105.1 Gammaproteobacteria bacterium UBA5338
AGGCTCCTGCGCGATCGATGGCAAGCTGCTGGATCTGTCTGGGATTCGCGAGTTCGAGCAGATCCAGATCTACAACGTGGACAACGGCGAACGTTTCACCACCTATGCGATCCGGGCAGAGGATGGCTCCGGGGTCATCTCAGTCAATGGTGCTGCGGCCCACAAAGCGACCCCGGGCGATCGCGTCATTATTTGCGCGTACGCGAGCTATACCGCGGCCCAGTTGGCCAACTACAAGCCTTCTCTGGTCTACCTCAATCCCGACAATAGCGTCAGCCACTCAAGCAACGCCATTCCCATTCAGGTGGCATAACACCGCCTCCAATCCAGGCTCTCCCTCGGTTGATCAAGCCGAGAACGCACGGGTACACTAAATTCGTCCGGTATACGACCGGTTGTGGGCTTACCCCCTCGCGGGGGTGCTTGCCACACCGTCCCGCGGCTTAAAAACCCTAACAACAGCAAGGACATTGCCGTGTCAGAAGTACATATCCACCGTGTCTCCGAGGCCCTCAAACGAAGCGCACACCTCGACAGGGATGCGTATGCCGCCATGTACCACGCTTCCCTGGAAAGCCCAGAGGCGTTTTGGAGCGAGCAGGCGCAGCGGTTCCTCAGTTGGTTCGAGCCATGGGATCAGGTGGTCAGAGAAGACTTCTCCAAAGGGGAAGCCGAATGGTTCATTAACGGTAAGTTGAACGCCTGCTTCAACTGCGTAGACCGCCACCTCGACACCCGTGCGAACCAGACAGCCATCATCTGGGAAGGGGACGACCCGGCCGAAAGTCAGCACATCAGCTATCAAACCTTGCACGAACAGGTTTGCCGCTTGGCCAACGTGTTGAAATCCCGAGGGGTTCGCAAAGGGGACCGGGTGTGCATCTACATGCCGATGATCCCCGAAGCTGCGTATGCCATGCTGGCGTGCGCGCGCGTCGGGGCTGTGCACTCGGTCGTCTTCGGCGGGTTTTCGCCGGAGGCGCTCAAAGACCGCATCCTCGACTCCGATTGCCAACTGCTGATCACCGCCGATGAAGGCCTGCGCGGCGGTAAACGGGTGCCGCTGAAGACCAATGCCGATCGCGCGCTGACCGCCTGCCCCGCTGTGCACAGCGTAGTGGTGGTGCAGCGAACCGGCGCAGAGATCCCGTGGAACCAAGAGCGCGACATCTGGTACCACGAAGCCACCGCAGCGGCAGATGTGGCGTGCGAGCCGGAACCGATGGACGCGGAAGACCCCCTTTTTATCCTGTACACATCCGGTTCGACCGGCAAGCCCAAAGGGGTTCTACACACCACCGGCGGATACCTGCTGGGCACCGCGGTCACGCACCACTACGTGTTCGACCACCACGAGGGCGACATCTACTGGTGCACCGCGGACGTGGGCTGGGTCACGGGGCACAGCTACATTGTGTACGGTCCGTTGGCGAACGGCACCACCACACTGATGTTCGAAGGGGTCCCGACCTATCCCGATGCATCGCGGTGCTGGCAAATCGTCGACAAACACCAGGTCAACACCTTCTACACCGCACCCACTGCACTGCGTGCGCTCATGGGACAGGGGAACGAATTCGTGACCTCCACCTCGCGCGCCAGCCTGCGAATCCTGGGCAGCGTGGGAGAGCCCATCAACCCGGAAGCATGGGAATGGTATTACCAGGTGGTGGGTGAGCGCCGTTGCCCGATCGTGGACACCTGGTGGCAAACGGAAACCGGCGCCATCATGATCAGCCCGCTGCCGGGCGCCACCGACCTCAAAGCGGGGTCGGCGACCTTACCCTTCTTCGGCGTCGAGCCGAAGCTGCTTGATGCTGAAGGACAGGAAGTCCTCGGTGCTGGCAGCGGCAACCTCGTCATTGCCAGGTCTTGGCCCAGCCAAATGCGCACCGTGTTCGGCGACCACCAACGGTTCGTGGATACCTACTTCAGCGCCTATCCCGGGCACTACTTTACAGGCGACGGCGCACGTCGCGACGAAGACGGTTACTACTGGATCACTGGACGGGTGGATGACGTGATCAACGTCTCGGGCCACCGCATGGGCACGGCTGAAGTCGAAAGCGCGCTGGTTCTGCATGAAGCGGTGGCGGAAGCGGCAGTGGTCGGCTTCCCCCACCCGGTCAAAGGCCAAGGCATCTACGCTTACGTGACGCTCATGGCAGGGGTCGAGCCAACGCAGGCACTGCGCCAAGCGCTGGTGGACTTGGTCAATGCGGAAATCGGCCCCATTGCCAAACCCGACCACATCCAATGGGCGCCGGCACTGCCAAAAACCCGCTCCGGTAAAATCATGCGCAGGATTCTGCGCAAGGTCGCTGCAGACGAGATCGACAGCCTCGGTGACACCTCCACCCTAGCCGACCCAGGCGTGGTCGAAGACCTCATTGCGAACCGGTCTGCGGCGAGTTAACGGTCTTCAGCACATGTCGCAGTTGCGCTGCTAACGCGCGAAAAGAAAGGGGCCAAATGGCCCCTTTCTTTATCTTGTCTTCCAGTTGTCGCGGTTCGATAGTTGCGCAGCGGACTGGGGGGCGGCCACGGCGCACTAAGACGTGGCGTTGGCCTCTTCGGCAGCAACTTCCTTGATGCTCAACTTGACCCTGCCGCGGTTGTCGATGTCCAGCACCTTGACGCGCACCTCCTGGCCCAACTTGAGGTAGTCGTTGATGTCTTCAACGCGGTGGTCGGCAATCTGCGAAATGTGCACCAGCCCATCCTTGCCGGGCAGGAAGTTCACAAATGCACCGAAATCGACGATCCGCTCCACGGTGCCTTCGTAGATCCGGCCCACCTCAGGGTCTTCAGTGATGGCCAAAACTCGATTCACCGCGGCATCCAGTGCTGAGCGGTCCTCAGCGTAGATGCGCACGCTGCCGTCGTCTTCGATGTCGATTGAGCTGTTGGTTTCTTCCGTGATCGAACGGATGGTCACACCACCCTTGCCGATGATGTCCCGAATCTTCTCCGGGTCCACCTTGATGGTTTTAGTGGCTGGCGCGTATTCGGACAGCTCGTCGCGCGATCTGGCCAGCACCTGGTTCATCTCACCGAGGATGTGCAGGCGGGCTTCGTAGGCCTGGTTGAGCGCGACTTCCATGATTTCCTCGGTGATGCCCTGAATCTTGATGTCCATTTGTAGGGCGGTGACACCATTGGCGGTGCCGGCGACTTTGAAGTCCATGTCACCCAGGTGGTCCTCGTCCCCAAGAATGTCGGTCAGCACCGCGAAACCGTCCTCTTCCTTGACCAGCCCCATGGCGATGCCCGCGACAGGCGCCGACAAGGGTACGCCCGCGTCCATCAACGCCAGACTGGATCCGCATACGGTCGCCATGGAACTGGAGCCGTTCGACTCCGTCACCTCAGAAACCACTCGGATGGTGTAGGGAAACTCCGACTCGCTCGGAAGAACCGCCTCGATGCCTCGCCGTGCGAGTCGGCCGTGGCCAATCTCACGGCGTTTGGGGCTACCCACCATGCCCGTTTCGCCCACGCTGTAGGGCGGAAAATTGTAGTGCAGCATGAAGCGGTCTTTGTATGAGCCTTCAAGGGCATCGATCAGCGCCGCATCCCGCTCGGTGCCGAGGGTTGCCACCACGATTGCCTGAGTTTCCCCCCGGGTAAACAGGGCTGAACCATGGGTTCTCGGCAGCACGCCGGTTTCAACCCAGATCGGGCGCACGGTTCGGTTGTCGCGTCCGTCGATTCTTGGTTCTCCAGCAATGATGCGCTGGCGAACCAGAGATTTCTCGATCGAACCGAACACCTCGGCAACGTCCGATGGCGCAGGCCCGGTTTCTGCATTGGCAAAGCGGGCGATGGCGTCATCGCGAAGCCCGGCCAACGCGGCCTGTCGCTGCTGCTTGTCCGTCGTGCGGTACGCGTCGCCGATTGGCGCTTCAAACACCGCACGGACTTCAGCTTCCAGGCCACTGTTGGTGGCCGCCGGTTGCCAATCCCAGCGCGTTTGGCCCGCCTCTGCAGCCAACTCGTTGATCACTGCAATGGCCGCCTGCATCTCCTGGTGTGCGTAGAGTACGGCGCCCAGCATTTCATCTTCAGACAACTCCGCCGCTTGGGATTCCACCATCAAGACAGCATCGGCAGTTCCCGCGACCACCATGTTCAGCGACGAGGTTTCAAGCTCCGGGTTGGCCGGGTTGAGCACATATCCAGCTTCTGTGTAGCCAACCCGCGCGGCACCGATCGGACCGGCAAAGGGGATTCCAGATACAGTCAATGCAGCAGAGGCTGCCAACATGGAGGCGATGTCAGGGTCGTTGTCCTTGTTGGCCGAGAGCACCGTGCAGATCACCTGGACCTCATTCATGAAGCCCTTGGGGAACAGCGGTCGAATGGGTCGATCAATCAGCCTTGAAGTGAGGGTTTCTTTCTCACTGGGACGACCTTCCCGGCGAAAAAAACCGCCGGGAATCTTGCCTGCTGCGTAGGTTCGTTCCTGATAATTGACCGTCAGAGGAAAAAATCCACGGCTCGGATCGGCTTCCTTTCGCCCCACCACCGTCGCCAAGACCACGGTGTCGTCCATGCTCAGCAACACAGCACCGGTGGCTTGCCGGGCGATGCGGCCCGTCTCCAGGGTGACCGTGTGGCGACCGTACTTGAAACTCTTTCTAATGGGATTCACAAGCGGTTCCTATAGTAGAAAGCCGGCCCGCAGGCCCAGGCTTTGCGAATTTAGCGGCGCAGGCCGAGACGCTGAATCAAGCTGGTGTACCGATCGGCGTCCTTGCGCCGCAGGTAGTCCAGCAGCTTGCGGCGTTGGTTCACCATGCGAATCAAACCGCGGCGGGAGTGGTGGTCTTTCTTGTGACTGCTGAAGTGTCCCTGCAACCGCTCGATGTTGGCGGTCAGGAGTGCGACCTGCACCTCCGGTGAACCGGTGTCGCTGTCGTCGCGGCGATACGCCTTAACCACTTCGGCTTTCTCTTCTGCATTCAGTGCCATTTTTACTGACCTCTTTGCTGTGAATATGCGTTACATCGGACAGAATCGTCCGCTTTCAACCCAGGTAAAACCGCGCATATCTGCAGTTCACCCGATCCTTTCTGTGGCAGCGGGAATTCAGCCCGCCACCAAACGACGTGGTGCAACGCGCCCGTCATCGAGCACCTCCCCCACGCCAATGAACTGATCGCCTTCCTGCAGGCGCACCCAGCCCGCAGCAGGCAAATGCGCAGCCATCACAGGCTGCCCTTGCTTCAGGTAAAACGCGGTGGCGCCGTTGAGTTGGACCTCCGGGTAGTCCCGCACCGAGCTGCTCAACGGCAGCAGCAGTGCGTCCAGGGCACGGTGCCCGCCACCATCTCGAACTTCAAACAATTGCTCCAGGGTCCAGGCGCCCTCCAGGCCATAGGGCCCCGCCGCGGTGCGGCGCAAGGATGTGACGTATCCACCGGTACCCAGGGCGCGTCCAATGTCTTCCGCTAGGGAACGCACATAGGTGCCCTTGGAGCAACACACAGCAAGTTGCAATTCGGTGTCTGAAAACCCAAGCAGATCCAGGGCATGCACATGCACGCTGCGCTGCTTGCGCTCCACCTCAATGCCTTGTCGGGCCAGCTTGTACAGGGGCGTACCCTGGTGCTTGAGCGCCGAATACATGGATGGCACTTGCTCGATTTCTCCACGAAACGACTCCAGCACAGCCTCCACCACATCGGCGCTGAGCTGGACTGGAGCAAACTCCTCGAGGATTTCTCCATCCGCATCACCGGTGGTGGTGCGCGCACCCAGCTGGATGCCGACGCGGTACGCCTTGTCGGCGTTCAAGAGGTACTGCGAAAACTTCGTCGCCTCCCCGAAACACAAGGGCAATACGCCGCTTGCCAGTGGATCCAGACTGCCAGTGTGTCCCGCCTTGGCCGCCCCGAACAATCGCTTGACCTGCTGCAGTGCCGCGTTGGAAGTGGCCCCCTGCGCCTTGTCCAGCACCAGGATGCCATTGACCTGGCGCCCTCGGTTGTGTCCCCGTCGTCCCAATTCAGTCTCCGTCGGATGGCCCGCGCGGGACACTCACTCGTGACGCGCCCGATCAGCGGCGCGGGCTTTGGCGATCAGGGCGTCGAGCTCATCACCCCGCTCCCCGGAGTCGTCGTAGGCAAAATGCAGTGCCGGCGTGGTCCTTGCGGTCATTTGCTTGGCGACCTGGCTGCGCAAGAAGCCAGCAGCTTTTTGCAAAACAGCAATGGTGGCATCGATCTCGTTGCGGTCTTGCACCCCCATCAGGCGCACGAATACCCGCGCATGGGCCAGGTCCCGGCTCACCTCCACGTCGACAACAGACACGCCACGAACCCGCGGGTCCCGCATCTGTTGCTGGATCACCACTGCCAACTCGCGGGCAAGGAAGTCGCCCACCCGTTGGTGGCGCCCATACTCATGGCTCATTGGGTTGCGCTCCCGTGGCGCAGCTGAGGCAAACTGGCTCAGATCGTTGCCTCCAGTTGCTGGGTTTCGAAGACCTCGATCTTGTCGCCCGCCTTGATGTCGTTGTAATTGCGCACGCCAATCCCGCACTCGGTGCCAGCTCGCACCTCACTCACATCGTCCTTGAAGCGCCGCAGGGATTCGAGTTCACCTTCGAAAATCACCACTTGATCGCGCAGCACCCGGATCGGGCGGTTCCTCTGCACCGAGCCTTCCACCACCATGCAGCCGGCCACCTGGCCGAATTTGGGCGAGCGGAAGACATCCCGAACTTCGGCGATGCCAATGATGCGCTCGCGAAATACCGGCGAGAGCATTCCGGTGAGGGCGGCGCGCACATCTTCAACCAGGTCGTAGATCACACTGTAGTAGCGAAGGTCGAGGTCGTTGTCCTCGACAATTTTGCGCGCCTGCGCGTCTGCCCGGACATTGAACCCGAAGATGACCGCCTCGGAGGCCAAGGCCAGGTTGGCGTCTGTCTCCCCAATGCCGCCGACGCCGGACGAAATAATTTTGACCTGAACCTCTTCATTGCCCGCCTCGGCGAGGGCCTGCGAAATGGCTTCCAGAGACCCACGAACATCTGTTTTCAGCACCACATTCAGGGTTTTGGTTTCCTCACCCCCCATGCTGTCGAACAGGTTTTCCAGCTTGGCAGCCTGCTGGCGGGCCAGCTTGCGCTCGCGCTCTTTGGACCGGCGCAGCTCGGCGACCTCCCGGGCCTTGCGTTCATCGACCACCACGAAGAACTCGTCTCCCGCATCGGGCACGCCACCGAGGCCCAGAATCTCTACTGGGGTCGAGGGCCCGGCCGATTCAATGGCAGCGCCGGTCTCGTCGACCAGCGCTCGCACTCGGCCATACTGTTCTCCGGCGAGCATGACATCGCCCCTGCGCAGGGTACCGCTCTGGACCAACAGGGTGGCCACAGCACCACGCCCGCGATCCAAGCGAGACTCAACGACCACGCCACGCGCAGAGCCATCAACTGGAGCCATCAGCTCCAGCACTTCGGCCTGCAGCGATACCGCTTCCAGCAACTGCTCAACGCCCTCACCGGTGTGGGCAGAGACGGGAATGAACTGCACATCGCCGCCCCAGTCTTCAGGGATGACTTCACGCTGTGCCAGTTCATTTTTCACCCGATCAAGGTCCGCCTCCGGCTTGTCAATCTTGTTGACTGCGACGACCAAAGGCACCCCTGCCGCGCGGGCATGCTGAACCGCCTCTTCGGTTTGGGGCATCACGCCATCATCGGCGGCGACGACCAGGATCACGATGTCGGTCAAATGGGCCCCACGGGCCCGCATTGCTGTAAACGCGGCGTGTCCAGGGGTATCCAGAAAGGTGATCGATCCGAGTTCCGTATCGACGTGGTAGGCTCCGATGTGCTGCGTGATCCCCCCAGCCTCGCCACTGGCGACCCGGGACTTGCGGATGTAATCGAGTAGCGAGGTCTTGCCATGGTCAACGTGCCCCATGACGGTGACCACAGGCGCACGAGGCTGTTCGGCTCCGCTGCTGCTCTCCAGGGAAGAAATCAGCTGGTCTTCGAGCTCAGTCTCGCTGAGCAGCTTGACCGCGTGGCCCATCTCTTCGACCACCAGTGCGGCAGTTTCCTGATCCAAGGTCTGGTTGACGGTCGCCATCACCCCCAGCTTCATCAGCTCACGGATGAGGTCAGTGGCCTTCACGGACATCCGGTTGGCCAACTCCGATACAGCGATCGCCTCAGGAATCTCAACCTGGCGCACCACCGCTTCGGTCGGCCTCTCGAACGCGTGTTCTTGGGCCAAGCGGGTTTTCGACGCACGACCCGCGCGCCGGCGACGCCCAGCCCGCTCCACTTCATCCAGGCCGCCATCTTCGAGGCTCAGGGTCGCGCGGGCGCCGCGGAGCTTGCTAGGGGCTTTGTCTTTGTTCTTCGGCCGGCCAGCCTTGCGCCGCTTTTCAGCTTCTTCTTCATCGGCGCTGCGGCCGTCTGCGGCACGCTTGGGTGTGGCCTTCGGAGCCGCCTTGGCGGCTTCTTCAGCCTGTTTGGCTGCCTCTGCCTCTGCGGCCAATCGAGCCGCCTCACGCTCGGCCTCTTCGATCTTCTTCCGCTCGGCCTCTTGCTGGCGCCGCTCCTCTTCCTGGACGCGCCGCTCTTCCTCTTGGTGGCGACGAAGTGCCAAGTCCTCGGCTTGACGACGGGCTTCTTCAGCGATGCGTTCACGCACGTCCATGCCGGCCGTGGTGGCCTCAACGGTCGGCGCTTCCTGCTCAACCACGGCGACAGGTTCGCTCAACTCGGATTGTTCATCGGCGCCTTCGGTGGCCTGGTCCCGTTTGACGTAGGTGCGTTTGCGCCGCACCTCGACACTGACCGTCTTCGACTTGCCTTGGGCACCACTCAACTTGAGGGTGCTGACCTTCTTGCGCTTCAGGGTGATCTTTTTGGGCTCTTCCACAGCCTCTCCATGGCTTTCGCGTAGAAAGCTCAGAAGTTGCTGCTTCTGTTCATCTGAAACGGTGTCGTCGACCTGTGTCTGCGGCAGGCCTGCTTCGCTCATCTGCTGGAGCAGACGGTCGGCGGTGGCACCCACCACCTCGGCCAATTGCTTCACGGTCACTTCTGCCATCAGGGATACTCCAGTGCTCTTCGCTGTCTTAGCTATTGCCTGTCTCAGCTTCTGTTTCCGCGAACCAGGGTGCGCGTGCCGCCATGATGAGCCGTCCGGCATGCTCCTCGTCCAACCCATCAATGTCCAACAAGTCATCAATGGACTGCTCGGCCAAGTCCTCCTGCGTGGATATGCCACGTCGCGCCAACTGGAGAGCGAGGGCACGCTCCATGCCTTCGAGGTTCAACAGGTCTTCCGCCGGCTCCAGCGCTTCGATGGCTTCTTCGCCAGCGATCGCGAGTGTCAACAGGGCATCTTTGGCCCGGGCACGCAATTCCTCGGCGATTTCTTCATCGAACCCTTCGATCGCCAGCAACTCACTGATTGGTACATAGGCGATCTCGTCGAGGGTCGAGAAGCCCTCCGCAACCAGCACTTCCGCCACTTCCTCGTCAACGTCAAGGTGCTCCATGAACTGTTGGGCGAAGCGATTGGCTTCTTGCTCTTCCTTCTCCGCCGCCTCCTGCTCACTCATGACATTGATGTTCCAGCCCGTGAGCTCCGCCGCCAGGCGCACATTCTGCCCCCCTCGGCCGATCGCCTGAGCAAGGTTGTCCTCTTCCACCGCGATGTCCATCGAACCCACTTCTTCGTCCAGCACAATCGATATGGCCTCGGCGGGCGCCATGGCATTGATCGCCAACTGGGCGGGATTGTCATCCCAGGTGACGATATCGATGCGCTCACCGCCGAGCTCATTCGAAACCGCCTGCACGCGTGAACCACGCATGCCCACACAAGCCCCGACTGGGTCGATGCGCCCGTCGTTCGTCTTCACCGCGATTTTTGCGCGCGAACCCGGGTCTCGTGCCGCCCCTTTAATTTCGATCACCTGCTCAGCGATTTCCGGAACCTCTAGGCGGAACAACTCGATCAGCATCTTGGGGTCGGTTCGGCTCAAAATCAGTTGCGGACCGCGCGCCTCCGGTTCAACGCGCAGCAAGACAGCGCGAACCCGGTCGCCCATGCGAAAACTCTCACGAGGCAGCGCTTGCTCGCGAGACAGCAAGGCTTCGGCATTGCTGCCCAGGTCCACAATGATGTTGTCTCGGGTGACTTTCTTCACTTGGCCATTGAGCAATTCACCGATCCGGTGCTGGTAATCGGCTGCGATGCGCGCACGCTCTGCCTCACGCACTTTCTGCACGATGACTTGCTTTGCAGTCTGTGCCGCGATCCGACCAAAACCAACGTTTTCGACCTGCTCTTCCCACACGTCCCCTGCTATGAGCGACGGGTCTTTTTCATGGGCTTCCTCTAGCGTGAACTCGGTACCCAACTTCGCAGGCTCGTCGTCGGCCACGACCAGCCAACTGCGAAACGTGGTGTAATCGCCGGTGCTGTGATCAATGTCGACCCGAATGTTGCTGTCCTCGTCGTATCGTTTCTTCGTCGCTGTGGCGAGGGCCAACTCAATCGCTTCAAATATGACCGCGCGCGAAACGCCCTTCTCGTTGGAGACCGCCTCGACCACCGCCAATATTTCTTTGTTCATCGTGCTTGTGCCTCGCCCCAAGCTGTGTTGTGATCAGTCGAACTGCGGCACCACCTGTGCCCGATCGATCCACTCATACGGCACCACGTACTCCTGATCGTCCACGCGGATGACCACGTCTTCATCTTCCACGCCCACCAGTTGCCCGCTGTAGTTTCGCCGCCCCTCGAAGGGTTGCCGCAAACGCAACTGCACCACACTGCCAACAAAACGTTGAAAATGCGCCAATGCAAACAATGGGCGATCCAGTCCCGGCGACGAGACCTCAAGCTGGTATTTTCCGCTGACAGGATCTTCAACATCAAGCAAAGCGCTGACCTGCCGGCTGACCCGCTCGCAGTCGTCGATGGAGACCCCATCCGGCTTGTCGATGTAGATGCGCAACACGGATTGCTTTGGGTTGGCGCTGTACTGCAACCCCCAGAGCTCACAACCCAGGGCTTCGACTGCCGGGCTTAGCAGTGCCATCAACTCGCGTCTTTTCGGCTGCATCCCACTCACCGCTGGCTGACCTCATACCGAGACCCGAACCCGCAAGCAGTCGTCCATAAACAAAAAATGGGCACAAGGCCCACTTCAGATACCGCACGCTTCATGGCTGACGCGGGCATTCAACAACACCTACGCTGATGCCGCCTCTACGCCTACGAAAAAGCCCCGATAACGGGGCTCCTACCAAGAATAAAACTTGGTAGCGGGGGCAGGATTTGAACCTACGACCTTCGGGTTATGAGCCCGACGAGCT
>DHQM01000056.1:0-133 GCA_002408105.1 Gammaproteobacteria bacterium UBA5338
CCCTGCTGCGCATGATCACGGCGCAATTGCGCCCCGCCAGCGGCACTGTGCACTTTGATGGCATCGATCTGCCCAGGCTGCGCCGGCGGCAGCTCTTCTCAGCGCGGCGGCGCATGGGCATGCTGTTTCAGAG
>DHQM01000056.1:422-586 GCA_002408105.1 Gammaproteobacteria bacterium UBA5338
GGCGCCCTGTTCACCGACCTGTCGGTGTATGAGAACGTCGCATTCCCCCTGCGCGTGCACACCGACCTGCCCGAAGACATGGTCCGCGACCTCGTGCTGATGAAGCTCCACGCTGTGGGTTTGCGCGGCGCACACCAGTTGATGCCGAGTGAGCTGTCCGGTGG
>DHQM01000056.1:814-1350 GCA_002408105.1 Gammaproteobacteria bacterium UBA5338
GGACCCGGAGTTGATGCTGTACGACGAACCCTTTGCAGGCCAGGACCCCATTTCCATGGGGGTGCTGGTGCAGCTGATCAAGCGACTGAACGACGCGCTCGGAATCACCTCGGTGATCGTGTCCCACGATGTACACGAGACCCTGGGCATCGCCGACTACGTCTATGTGATCGCAGACGGCCAGGTGATCGGGCAAGGCGCGCCGCAAGAACTCCAAGAGCTGGACTCGCCGCGGCTCCGCCAGTTCCTTGAGGGCTCGCCAGACGGCCCCGTTCCGTTCCACTACCCCGCGCCCAGTTACTACAGTGACCTGACCGAACCGGTGGCATCATGATCCACCACCTACAACGCTGGGGCCGCAGCACCATCGAACTTTTCGCCGCACTCGGGCGAGCCGGCGTTTTGTTGGCGCAGTCGCTGTGGGGGGTCCCTCACCCGGTGCGTGGCTTGCCGCTGCTGGTTCGCCAACTGTATTCGGTGGGCGTACTTTCCGTGGCAATCATTGTCGTTTCCGGCCTGTTCATCGGCATGGTGCT
>DHQM01000056.1:1470-4113 GCA_002408105.1 Gammaproteobacteria bacterium UBA5338
GGCATGGTGCTTGGCCTGCAGGGCTACACCATCCTTGCTGATTACGGCACCGAGTCCGCAGTCGGGCAGTTGGTGGCCCTCAGCCTCACGCGGGAGCTCGGGCCGGTGGTAACCGCCCTGCTGTTCGCTGGCCGGGCAGGATCGGCCCTCACGGCGGAGATCGGCCTGATGAAAGCCACCGAGCAGCTCTCGAGCATGGAAATGATCGGGGTTGACCCGCTGCGCCGCATCGTTGCGCCCCGGCTGTTGGCCGGGTTCATCTCGATGCCCCTGCTCAGCGTCATCTTTTGCCTGGTCGGCGTCTGGGGCGGCATGCTGGTGGGCGTCGAATGGCTTGGGGTCCACGAAGGCACTTTCTGGACCAACATGCAAAGCGCCGTCTCATTCCGCGAGGATGTGATCAACGGCGTGATCAAGAGCGCCGTCTTTGCTCTGGTGGTCACCTGGATCGCCGTCAGCCAAGGGTATGCCTGCGTGCCGACCTCGGAAGGCATCAGCAGGGCCACCACCCGCACCGTCGTATATGGCTCCTTGGCGGTGCTCTGGCTCGATTTCGTGCTGACCGCCGTCATGTTTGGGGATATTTGATCAATGAACAGCCGCACCCTCGAAATCGCCGTTGGAATCTTTCTGGTTGCCGGCGTGCTTTCGCTGTTTGCCCTCGCCTTTCAAGTGAGCGGATTAACGCCCAACGGGAAGGGCGAAACCTACCGAGTCGTTGCCGAATTCGACAACATCGGTGCACTCAAGCCACGCAGCAGGGTCACCATCGCCGGAGTGCAAATCGGGGAGGTCGCAGCCATCAAGCTCGACCCCGACTGGTACGTGGCACGGGTCGAGCTCGACATTCTGCGCAGCGCGCCGCCCATTCCAGTCGACAGCACCGCTGCCATCCTCACCCAAGGCCTGCTGGGAGAGCAGTACATCGGCTTGTCCATTGGGGCCGAAGAGCAGGCGATACAGGCCGGAGAGCGCCTCACCAACACCCAATCCGCCATTGTGCTGGAAGAGTTGATCGGGCAGTTTCTCCTCGAGTCGGTGAACTGAACGGAGATCGACCCATGACCTTATCCACCCGACTGTTTGCCACAGCACTGTTGGCACTGGCCTGCACTGGCTGGCCCGCTCGCGCTGCCCTCACGGCCGACAGGGAACCCCACGCACTGATCGAGTCGGTCACAGAGCAAACCCTGGCCGCGATTGAACGCCACCGCGACAGTTTCACGCAGAACCCTCAGCCGTTTTTCGACGATATCAACCGCATTCTCGGCGACAATGCCGACATCCCGGGCATCGCAAAAGGTGTGATGGGCAAGTACTACCGCCTGGCCACCGAAGAGCAGCGCGCAGCCTTCGCCGAAGTGTTCCAGCGCAGCCTCATCGAGACCTACGCCAAGGCGTTGATGGGGTTCGACAATGAGAAAATCGTCGTGCTGCCACCCCAGGGCCCGAGCCGGGAACCGAACACCGCGACAGTCAACATGGAGGTCTACAGCGACAGCGGCAACGTATATCCAGTGAGTTACTCACTGTTCCTGGACGACCAGGGGCACTGGAAGCTCAAGAATGTCATCGTCAACGGCATCAACCTCGGCCTCACCTTTCGAAACCAGTTCGCCACCGCATTGCGTCAATCGCGCGACATTGATCGGGTGATCCAAGAATGGCAGCCAGTGGTCGATGAACCCGCGACCTGAGGTGGGCGCGAGCGTGCGAGGCAGGCAGGCCGGTCAACTCGACGTGAGCGGGCGGGTCGACTACACCAATGTTGCAGCGCTGCGCGCCGAGGGTGAGCAGTGGATCGCCACCCAGCCCGGCCCGAGCCTGACCATCGACCTCGCGGCACTGCAAGCTGCAAACAGCCTCACCATCTCGCTGTTGCTGTGCTGGCTGCGCGCCGCGGCTGCCGCCGACCGCACCCTCTGTTTCGACCGAGTGCCCGCACCGCTGCTTTCAATGATGCGCGTCAGCGGACTCGACGAAGTGCTGCCACTGTGTGGCCCACCGGAACGCGCCGACCCGATGCCTTGAGGGCCACGCCTGGGTCGCCATCGCGGCGGGCTTTGATTACCATGTCGGCCTTGCGCGGCTGCCTTCCGCTGCCGCGCGTCCAGCCCGGAGAGCGAGCGGGGATGCAACCAGACGAAGTCAAGCAACTGATCGAACAGGGGCTCAAGGAGAGCCAGGCCACAGTTGCTGGAGAAGGCAAGAACTTTGACCTGTGCGTGGTCTGGGACGGCTTCACCGGCCTGCTGCCGGTCAAGCGCCAGCAGGCCGTCTACGCGGCGCTGCAAGAACAGATCACCTCCGGGAACCTGCACGCCATCACCATGCGCACCTACACCACCGCCGAGTACGCAGCCAACCGCCACGGTTGATCACGGACCAAGCCTCCATGGACAAACTCATCATTTCCGGCGGGGTGCGCCTGGACGGAGAGATCCGCATTTCCGGCGCCAAGAACTCGGCCCTACCGATCCTCGCAGCCGCCCTGCTCACCGACCAAGAAGTGCAGGTCTGCAACCTGCCACACCTCCATGACATCACCACCATGATCGAAGTGTTGGGGTGCATGGGCGCCTCAGTGGTGGTCGACGAGACCATGAGTGTAATCATCGACAGCCGGGTCATCAGCCACCCCAT
>DHQM01000056.1:4460-5512 GCA_002408105.1 Gammaproteobacteria bacterium UBA5338
GGCTGCGCAATCGGCAGCCGGCCCGTCGACATGCACCTGCGTGGTTTGGAGCAGATGGGCGCCACCGTCGAACTGGAAGGCGGATACATCAAGGCCAGGAGCCCAGGGCGCTTGACCGGCGCGCACATTTTCATGGACATCGTCACCGTCACCGGCACAGAAAACGTGATGATGGCGGCAACCCTCGCCAAGGGCCGAACGGTGATCGAAAACGCCGCACGCGAACCGGAAGTCGTGGACCTTGCCGACTGCCTCAATGCCATGGGCGCGCGAATCCGCGGCCAGGGCACCGACACCATCGTGATCGACGGGGTCGAGCGGCTTGGAGGCTGTCGCTACACGGTCATGCCCGACCGGATCGAAACCGCCACCTACCTGGTGGCAGGGGCAGTGACCGGTGGCCGGGTTGTGCTGAAAGACACACGGCCGGAGTTGCTGGAAGCGGTGTTGCACAAGCTCGAAGAGGCCGGTGCATCCTTGGACCTCAATGGCACCCGAATCGGCCTCGACATGAAAGGCGCCCGACCCAAGGCCGTCAACATCCGCACAGCACCCTTTCCTGCCTTTCCGACGGACATGCAGGCCCAGTTCATGGCGATGATGACCGCCGCCGAGGGCGCCGCCATGATCACCGAGACCATCTTCGAAAACCGGTTCATGCATGTGCCCGAGCTCTGCCGCATGGGCGCCAACATCACGGTCCATGGCGCCTCCGCCATGGTTCGCGGTCAGCGGCGGCTGGCCGGCGCGCCGGTGATGGCGACNNCGACGGACATGCAGGCCCAGTTTTCCGTACTCAACGCCGTCGCCGAAGGCACGGGCACCGTCACCGAAACGGTGTTCGAGAACCGGTTCATGCACATTCACGAACTCAACCGAATGGGCGCCGCCATCCACCTCGAAGGCAACACCGCAATCATCGAAGGCGTGCCCCAGCTCATTGGTGCCCCAGTGATGGCAACGGACCTGCGGGCCTCGGCCTCCCTGGTGCTCGCAGGCCTGGTGGCCGATGGGCGCACCGAAGTCGAGCGGATCTACCACATCGACCGCGG
>DHQM01000119.1 GCA_002408105.1 Gammaproteobacteria bacterium UBA5338
CGAGCTTGTGGCCGACCATGTTGTCGGTGATGAACACCGGCATGTGCTGCTTGCCGTTGTGCACCTGGATCGTCAGCCCGACGAAATCCGGCGTGATCATCGAGCGGCGCGACCAGGTCTTGATCGGACGCTTGACGCGCTGCGACGTCATATCGCCCACCTTCTTGGCGAGATGATGGTCGACGAACGGGCCCTTCTTGACGGAACGCGGCATGGCCTAGTCCTTACTTCTTCGAATGACGAGAGCGCACGATGAACTGCTGGGTGCGCTTGTTGCTGCGGGTCTTCATACCCTTGGTCTGCTGACCCCACGGCGTGACCGGATGCGGGTTGCCCTGACCGGATTTGCCCTCGCCGCCGCCGTGCGGATGGTCGACCGGGTTCATGACGACGCCGCGGACCGTCGGGCGGATGCCCTTCCAGCGCTTGGCGCCGGCCTTGCCGTACTGGCGCAGGTTGTGCTCGTGGTTGCTGACCTCGCCGATCGCGGCGCGGCAGGTCGACAGCACCTTGCGCATCTCGCCCGAACGCAGGCGGATCGTCACGTACTCACCCTCGCGGGCGACCAGCTGCACGGCGGCGCCGGCGCTGCGCGCGATCTGCGCACCCTTGCCCGGGCGCAGCTCGATGCAGTGGATCGTCGAACCGACCGGGATATTGCGCAGCGGCAGCACGTTGCCCGGCTTGATCGGCGCATCGAAGCCCGACTGCACGGCATCGCCTTCGGCAATGCCACGCGGCGCGATGATGTAGCGGCGCTCCCCATCCTTGTACTTCATCAGCGCGATGTTGGCGCTGCGGTTGGGGTCATACTCCAGCCGCTCGACGACGCCTGGGATGCCATCTTTATCGCGCCGACGGAAGTCGATCACCCGGTAGTGCTGCTTGTGGCCCCCGCCCATGTGGCGAACAGTCACGCGACCCGCGCTGTTCCGGCCACTGCTGCGCTTCTTTTTCTCCAGAAGCGGCGCATGCGGTGCACCCTTGTGCAACTCCGGGTTGACGACTTTTACCTGAAAGCGCCTCCCAGGAGAGGTCGGCTTGGCTTTTACGACTGGCATACCGGACCCCTCAGCCTTCTACCGCGGTGAAATCAATGTCATGGCCATCGGCCAGGCGAACATAGGCCTTTTTCCAATCCGGCTTTTTGACCCGACCGTAGCGATTGCGCTTGACCTTGCCTTTGACCTTAAGCATCTGAACCGCCTCGACCTTTACCGAGAAGGCGGTCTCGACCGCCTTTCGCACCTCGAGCTTGTTGGCGTCGACAGCAACTTTGAACACAAACTGGTTGGCAGCGTCTGCCGCCAATGTGGCCTTTTCGGAAATCCTCGGCGCGAGCAGCACCTTGTATACGCGCTCCTGGTTCATGCCAGCACCTCTTCGATCCGCTTGAGTGCGTCCACTTCGGCCACAACGCGGTCGCAGTGCAGCAGGCTCACCGGATTGACCGAGCCCACAGCGCACACCTCAATGTTCGGAAGGTTGCGCGCAGCCAGCTCAAGGCTGCGGTCCAGCTCAGCCACAATGATTAGAACTCGATCTGCTGCGATCGCCCCCAACTGCCCCACCAACAACTTGGTCTTTGGCGCATCCAAACGAAGCGGATCGACCGCCAGGATCCGCTCTTGACGCACCAACTCAGAGAACAGCGAGCGCAGGGCACCGCGGTACATCTTGCGGTTCACTTTTTGGGAGTGGTCTCGCGGGCTCGCAGCGAATACCTTGCCACCAGTCCTCCACAACGGACTGCGAATGGTGCCTGCACGCGCGCGGCCGGTGCCTTTTTGGCGCCAGGGCTTGCTGCCGCCACCGCGAACCTCTGCGCGGGTCTTCTGCGCCTTGCTTCCTTGGCGGGCACCAGCCAGCCAAGCGACCAGCACTTGGTGAACCAGGGGCTCGTTGAACTCTCGGGCAAAGACGTCATCCGCCAGAGCGAGGGTTCCTGTCGCATTCATCGCAGGCAATGCCTGTACGGTCAGGTCCATGTCAGGCCCCTCCCTTGACTGCGGGCCGAATCAACAGGTCACCACCTGGCGCACCGGGTACCGCGCCCCGCACCAGCAACGCGTTGCGCTCAGCGTCCACTCGTACGACCTCGAGGTTCTGCACCGTGACCCGCTCAGCACCCAACTGACCCGCCATCTTCTTGCCTTTCCAGACGCGGCCGGGCGTTTGGCACTGCCCAATCGAACCCGGAGCTCGGTGCGACAGCGAGTTGCCGTGGGTCGCGTCTTGGGTGCGAAAATTCCACCGCTTCACGGTTCCCGCAAAACCCTTACCCTTGGAGGTGCCGGTGATGTCGACCTTTGCGCCGACCTCAAAATCCGCGACCGTCAGGGATTGACCGATTTCGTAGCCAGCGTCTTCGGCGCGAAACTCCCAGAGCCCACCGCCGAGTTCGACACCCGCCTTGGCGTACTCCCCCGCCTCGGCCTTGCTGGCTTTGCCCGGCTTGCGGGCACCGGCTGCGACCTGAACTGCAGCGTACCCATCTGCTTCAGTCGTCTTGACCCGAACAACGCGATTTTGGGTCACTTCAATGACGGTGACCGGAATCGATTCCCCCGCCTCGGTGAACACCCGAGTCATGCCGCTTTTGCGGCCCACCAAACCGATTGTCATAGCTTCACCTCGCATGCGCATGGGGCTGGCTACCCGCTATGGCCACCCGTTGTGCGGGTGTCACGCGACCGAACAGGCCTTGCCCCGCCCGGCGAACAAAAAATCAGGACTACCGACCCCGCTTGCACCGCGGGGCGCGAAAAGGCGTCTCAGCCGAGACTGATCTGCACGTCCACGCCAGCGGCGAGGTCGAGCTTCATCAAAGCGTCTACCGTTTTATCGGTCGGCTCGACGATGTCCAGCACCCGTTTGTGGGTCCGAATCTCGTACTGATCACGGGCGTCTTTGTTGACATGCGGCGAGATCAGCACGGTGTAGCGTTCTTTGCGGCTGGGCAGGGGAATGGGCCCCCGGACCTGCGCACCCGTCCGCTTGGCGGTCTCGACGATCTCTTGGGTCGAAGTGTCAATCAAGCGGTGATCGAACGCCTTGAGCCGAATCCGAATTCTTTGGCTTTGCATGTGCGCCCTATCTCCCACTGACTCTGAATGTTGACCCTGAGACCCCGAAATCGGGAAGGCGAATTCTATTGATGCGCCACCTCGTTGTCAACGAAAAAACGGGGCCGGTTGGCCCCGCTTGCACCCTGCCATGGATCTTATTCGATCACCTTCGA
>DHQM01000192.1:0-2543 GCA_002408105.1 Gammaproteobacteria bacterium UBA5338
GCCTGAGCCCGATCGTCGAGGAAGTGCTGTACCCGGCGATGGAGGACTACCAGCTCGACATCATGATTGGCGAAGGGCCCGCTGCGCGCTCGATCAAGCTCGATCTTCCCGCGTTCACCCTGGTGGGGGCCACCACCCGTGCGGGCCTGCTGACCTCCCCGCTGCGTGACCGCTTCGGTATCGTGCAACGTTTGGAGTTCTACGACATCGAAGCGTTGACCCACATCGTGACCCGCGCCGCCGGCATACTCAATGTGCCCATTGAGGCCCAAGGGGCACGTGAAATCGCCCGGCGCGCACGGGGCACACCAAGGATTGCGAACCGACTGCTGCGCCGTGTACGCGATTATGCCCAGGTGAAAGCCGATGGCGTGATCACCGCTGAAACTGCCGATGCAGCGCTGGACATGCTGCACGTGGATTCCCATGGGTTCGACCACATGGATCGCCGTTTGCTGTTGGCAATGATCGAGAAGTTCGACGGTGGCCCCGTCGGGGTGGACAGCCTGGCGGCGGCGATCAGCGAGGAACGCGACACCATTGAGGATGTGCTGGAACCCTACCTGATTCAGCAGGGGTTCATGGTCCGGACTCCCCGAGGCCGCATGGCGACAGCCCAGGCCTACCGGCACTTCGGCTACACACCCCCGCAGACTGCGACCCTGCTGCCCCTTGACGACCAGGCGGCGCAGTGAGCCTGGCTTCTGAGTTTCGTTTGCCGGTGCGCGTGTACATTGAAGACACGGACGCTGGTGGCATCGTGTACTACGTGAACTACCTGAAGTTCATGGAGCGGGCCCGCACCGAGTGGCTCCGCCAACTCGGCCACGAGCAGCGTGACCTGATGCAACTGGGATTGGTGTTCGTGGTCCACTCTCTGGATGTGCGCTACCGCCGCTCCGCGCACCTGGATCAGCGGCTTGAGGTGCTGGCGCGCGTGCAGGCGTTCAGCCCCGCGAGCTTGATGTTTCAGCAGGAGATCCGCAGCCAGGGCGGCGACCTGTTGGTCGATGGCCAGGTCAAGGTGGCCGCAGTCGATGCCGACAGCCGCAGGCCGCGGCGATTGCCGGCGGACCTGTGCGCTCAACTACAGCAACTTTCTTACTCTTCAGTGCAGTGAGGTTTCAGTGACGGATCAGCTTTCTTTCTTCGCTCTGGTGACCGAAGCCAGTGTGCCGGTGCAGTTGGTGATGTTGCTGCTGGTCTCCGCCTCTGTGTTGTCCTGGGTTGTGATTTTCAGCCGTGGGGCGGCCCTGCGTGCGGCTCGCAAGCATGCCGAGGCCTTCGAGGCCGAGTTTTGGTCCGGTGTGGACCTCAGTAAGCTGTACCGGGATGGCAATGTGCGGGCCAACGATGGCGTGGGCTTTCATGGTCTGGAGCACCTGTTTCGCGCCGGGTTCCGCGAATTCACCCGGTTGCGCCAGCAATCCGGGGCCGACGCGGAGGCTGTGATGGCCGGTACCGAGCGCGCCATGCGGGTGGCATTGGCCAAGGAGCAGGAGCAGCTGGAGCGTCACCTACCGTTTTTGGCAACCGTGGGCTCCACCTCGCCCTATGTGGGTCTGTTTGGCACCGTTTGGGGAATCATGAACGCGTTCCGGGGCCTCGCGAACGTCCAACAAGCAACCCTTGCAACGGTGGCGCCCGGCATCGCAGAGGCGCTGGTCGCTACCGCGATTGGCCTGTTTGCCGCCATTCCCGCGGTCGTTGCCTACAACCGGTACTCGGCGCAGGTGGATACGCTCTTGGGGCGATACGAAACCTTCACCGACGAGTTCTCCGGCATCTTGCACCGGCAAGCCCATGGACGTGCCCAGGCCCCGAAGGAGGCCCGTTGATGGCCCGTCGACAGTTGCGCCGCAGGCCCATGTCCGAAATCAATGTGGTCCCATACATCGACGTCATGTTGGTGCTGTTGGTGATTTTCATGGTGACCGCACCGCTGCTGACCCAGGGTGTCGTGGTGGAGCTGCCCAAGGCCGATGCGCAGCCGGTTCCGGACCAGCAGCGCGAACCGATGGTGGTATCTGTGGATGCCGAGGGGCGCTTTTTCCTGGATCCGTCCGACGACCCCGAGCAACCACTGGCCCTGGCTGATGTGGCGGCGCTGGTGGGCAAGGTACTGCGCCAGTCCCCAGAGGTTCCGGTGTATGTGCGCGGCGACCAGGGCGTCGCATACGGCGAGGTCGTGCGGCTGATGGCGGCGCTGCAGGGTGCCGGCGCCAGCGGTGTAGGGCTGATCACCGAAGCTGTGAATGCGCCCTGAGAGCACTGAACGCAGGGCCAGCTGGCGCCAGTACGGGTGGCCAACCTGTGCAGCCCTGGCGCTGCACGGCGCCATCCTGCTGCTGCTGGTGGTGCAACCGCGGGTTGCACCCCTGAAGCCTGTGGCGCCAACCCCTGTGGTTCAGGCCCGCTTGGTGGTGGAGGCTCCACCGCCCAAGGCCCCACCGGTGCCACGGGCGACACCGGCCCCGCAGCCGGAGGCGCCAGCCCAGCCGAGGCCGAAGCCCAAACCAGCACCGAAACCGAAACCGAAACCG
>DHQM01000192.1:2847-3025 GCA_002408105.1 Gammaproteobacteria bacterium UBA5338
AACCGAAACCGAAACCGAAACCTAAGCCTGCGCCAAAGCCTGAGCCGGTGGAACCACCTGTACAGGCAGAAGCCCCAGAGCCACCACCAGTGCCGGACCCCGAATCCGAGCCGGAGGATGCTGCGCGGCGTGAGCAGTTGCAGGCCTTTGCCGACAGCCTGCGGGCCGCTCCCGAGGC
>DHQM01000171.1:0-361 GCA_002408105.1 Gammaproteobacteria bacterium UBA5338
GAAAGTCCAACGGCCGCTGGACGCGGCCAGCGCGACCTGCCGGTGCAGCCCGCGTCCGTCATAGACATCGATAAACCCAAGGCGCTTGGCTGGATCCGCCGCGATGCCACCGGCTGCCGCTGCGGTGGTCAGGCTCCCCAGGGGCCGCAGTGGGTCGCTGGCGCCCGCTGCGGCGCCAAGAATCAACGCGAATCCGTAGCCGACCATCACCAAGCCAATGGTTTGTCCAAGCCGCGACCAGCCGGCTTTGCCACCCGTCAGGTCGAGCGCGCCCAGCAGTGTGCCTGCGGCGAGCAAGAGCGCCGCCCACAACAGCAGGACGAGGGGCCCAGGCAGCAGCCGTTCCAGCAGCCACACCGCC
>DHQM01000171.1:590-10977 GCA_002408105.1 Gammaproteobacteria bacterium UBA5338
CCCAGTGCGAACAGGGCCGCACTGCCAAGTAGCGCATCCTGACTCTGGCTGATGTAAATCAAGGCGCCGGCCAAGGGGGCGGAAACGCAAGGCGAGACCACCAGGGTGGAGAGCACCCCCATGGCGGCTGCCCCGGCGAGGCTGCCGCCGCGCTGCTGGCGACTCCATCCATCCACCCGGTGGCGCCACGCCGCTGGCATCTGCAACTCGAACAGGCCGAACAGTGAGGCTGCGAACACCACAAAGAGCGCGGCGAAAGGAACGAGAAACCAAGGCGATTGAAGTCTGGCCTGAAGGTTCAGGCTCGCACCGAACAGCGCCATCAGCAGGCCCATCAGTGCGAGTGCGGCGGACATCGACAGCACATAGGCGCCCGCGAGTGCCCAGGCGCGTGGTCGACCCGGCGCGGTGCCTGCTCCGAGCACAATGCTGCTGAGGATGGGCACCATGGGCAGTACGCAGGGCGTGAACCCGAGCCCTAAGCCAGCGATCAAAAACACCGCCAGAGCGGCCAACAGGGGTTGATTGTCGAGAGTTTGGGCCATGCGCCCGCTGGCGCCGGCAGGCCTGAGCGGGGTCGCAGCGTTTTCTGCGACAGGGGGTGGTGTCTTTCCAGCAGCAAGCTGGACCCTGGTGGGTGGGTAACAGAGCCCGGCGCTGGCGCAGCCCTGGAACTCGACCGCGAGCGCAGCGCCATCAATGCCCGCCCCTTGGACCGGGATGTCGATGGAGAAGTCGCTCTCGAAGACCTCGACAGCTCCAAAGTACGGGTCATCCTTGGTGCGGGCGCCTGGAAAGGCGGGCACGCCGAGCTGCATGTCCGGTGGGCTCACTGGCTCAATGGTGAGGCGGTCTTTATAGAGGTAGTAGCCTGGCGCGATGGTCCAGTCGATGCGCAGGGCGCCTTCGATCAGGACAAGCCGCGCCTGGAAGGCTTCGTGAACGGGCAGAAACCGCGATGGCTCTCCGGCCAAGGCCTGCAGCGCTTGAACGTCGGGCGGGGTGGTCAGATCATCCGCATGGGCCAAAGGGACCATACACAAAAGGGTCAGGAGGGTCCCGCGGAGCAGTCGCTGGATGTTGGACATAGGTGTCGCTGGTTGGCGGGCGCTGGCTTCTTGCGCCCAGGGAGACGGGCATCGTGCGCAATGCAAATGGTACCAAAGCCCAAGTGAAGAAACAGTTGCCTTACGAAGGTAGTTTGTGAACCATGAGGGCGCCGGTTTCGGGCCCCGCTAGAGGGTGAACCTGTGAACCGCGGCACGGGGTTCGGGTCTGCGTGTGATCGGCTCGGTGCATCGATAGGCAACGCGGTTGGTGGATGACATGAACATGGCAGGCGGGAAGCGACTCTGGATGGGCCTTGGCGGCGCGGCGGTTGGCGTGCTGGTGGTGGTGTTGTTGGGCCTTTCATGGCTCTGGAGCCGAACGCCTGCCGTCTTCAGCGTGACGGCAGGTCCGGATGGTGTGGGCTCGGGGGTGACCGGGCAAGTGGTGAGTGCCACCTTGATTCGGGTCGGTGAAACCCTGCTTGACAAGCCAGGCGGCTACATCAGCAATGACCTGCTACCCCCTGGGGTGTGGCTGGACAACATCAGCAACTGGGAGTTCGGTGTGCTGACCCAGGTGCGCGACCTGTCCGAAACGATGCGCGAGACGTTCAGCCGCTCGCAGTCGCAGTCGGTCGAGGACCCGGACCTGGTCATCGCTGAGCCGCTGTTCAAGTTCGACAGCGAAAGCTGGATGCTGCCCGCGACCGAGTCCGAATACCGCAAGGCGCTTCGTGCGCTGGAGCGCTACCACCGCCGCTTGGCGGACCCAGGCGCGACCCAGGCACAGTTTTACGCCCGCGCAGACAACCTGGAGCTGTGGCTCGTGACCGTGGAGACCCGGCTGGGTAGCCTCTCGCAGCGCCTTGCCGCGAGCGTCGGTCAGCGCCGCTTCAACACCGACCTGGCGGGAGAAGCTGGGGCCCGGCAGTCCACCCGGTCGCCGGATGAACTGCGGGTAAAAACGCCCTGGCGGGAGATCGACGACGTGTTCTTCGAAAGTCGCGGCGCGGCTTGGGCCCTGCTGCATTTTCTGCGCGCAATCGAAGTGGACTTTGCCGAGGTGCTGGACAACAAGAACGCCCGCGTGAGTCTGCGGCAGATCATCCGCGAATTGGAGGCCACCCAGGCGCCGATCGCCAGTCCGGTCATTCTGAACGGAGGGGGGTTTGGCCTGTTCGCCAACCATTCCTTGGTGATGGGCTCATATATCGGCCGCGCCCATGCGGCCATCATCGACTTGCGTCAGTTGTTGGCCCGAGGGTGAGGTTGGCCCGTCACTGGCGCATTGCATGCACCGAGCGAATCGGTTGCGAGAGGCCGGCACCGGTGACCCAGCGAACCTGATCGGGTGTCAGTTGCCTCGGGTCTTCGACGCCGCAGGCGTGGGCAATGACCCCGACCTCTCGCTCCACGTTGTTGGCGTAGTGGGCGACGCGCTCAGCTTTGTTGGCGGGTACCAGCCCCCTTTGCAGCCGCGGATCGTGTGTCGTCACCCCGGTTGGACAGGTGTTGCGGTTGCACTGCATCGCCTGGATGCAACCGAGGGCAAACATGAACCCGCGTGCGCTGACGACAAAGTCTGCCCCCATCGCCAATGCCCAGGCCGCCCGAGCGGGGTGAACCAGCTTGCCGGCCGCGATGACCCGAACGCGGCCGTGCAGTCCGTGGCGAGTCAAGATGTCGACAACCAGCGGCAAGCTCTCACGGATCGGCATGCCCATGTGGTCCATGAGGCTCTGGGGCGCAGCCCCGGTGCCGCCGTCGCCGCTGTCAACAGTGAAAAAGTCCGGGGCGCTTGCCGTTCCCCTGGAGTGCACAGTTTGGCACAGCTCCTCGACCCAGGCCGCTGTGCCAATGCACGCCTTGATCCCGACCGGTTTTCCGGTGAGATCGCGCACCCGCGCCACCAGGTCGAGCAGTGCCCCGACTGAGCGTGCGTCCGACCGGCCGTTGGGGCTGATGGAATCCGAGTGCGGAGCGATGCCCCGTATTCGGGCGATTTCGGGCGTGACTTTGGCAGCCGGCAGAATGCCCCCCTTGCCGGGTTTCGCGCCCTGGCTGAGTTTGATCTCGAACATCTTGATGCGTGGCTCGCGTGCCAGCTCAGCCAGTCGGTCGTCGTCCAGCGCGCCGAGGCTGTCTCGGGCGCCGTAATTGGCTGTGCCGATCTGAAACACCAGATCGCACTCGCCCTCCAGGTGGTACGGGGAAAGCCCGCCTTCCCCCGTGTTGAGCCAGCAGCCTGCCTTGGCAGCGCCGCGCGACAACGCTTGGACCGCCGGTTTCGATATGGCGCCATAGCTCATGCCGGAAATGTGAAAGAAACGGCCGACCACATAGGGATGGGCGCATTGAGGGCCGATGGTCACAGGCGATCCAGCGACGAGCTGCTGTTCCAGGGCTGGAAACGCGCTGTTGAGAAAAAAGAAGCTGCCGTCGGCAAAGTTGTTGAACGTTGAGCCGAAAGCGCCGGTGTTGTCGAGATTTTTCGCGGCCCGGTACGCCCAGGTGCGCTCCGCGCGGTTGAAGGGGAGTTCTTCGCGGTCCATGGCGAAGAAGTACTGGCGAAAAAACTCGCCCAGGTGCTCAAACCCGTACCGAAATCGCCCCAATACCGGAAAATTGCGCCGCACCGCATGGCGTGTCTGCCGGCGGTCCACCACAAACCACACCAGGGTGGTAAGGGTGAGACCAACCAAGCCGCACAGCACGATGGTCGCCAGAACCCCTGGCACGAACAACAGCCATTCCTGTGTTAGCATCGACCGCCTCCTCCGCCCGCCAATCTGTAGTTACAGCGTCGCGCAGTATAGCGAGCGCGCCGGGCATGGGTGGGTAGGCGTCAACAGGTCCCCAGGAAATGCGGCTGGTTTCTTTCAACGTCAATGGCGTGCGCGCGCGCCCTCACCAACTCCAACGTCTCGTGGAGGGTCTGAGGCCCGATGTCATCGGTCTGCAAGAGACCAAGGTGGCGGACGATCAATTTCCGCGCGAAGCGATCGAATCGCTGGGGTATGAGGCGCACTACCACGGCCAAAAAGGCCACTATGGGGTCGCTCTGTTAAGTCGGGTACCTGCCCAGCAGGTGCAATGCGGCTTTCCGAACGATGGCGAGGACGCGCAACGCCGAATCATTCACGGCGCCTTTCTGTTGGCCGACGGCGCGGTGGTGCACGTGGCCAATGGCTATTTTCCTCAAGGCGAAAGCCGAGCGCATCCGATCAAGTTTCCAGCCAAGCAAAAATTTTATGCCGACCTTGTGGCGTATCTCGGTCCCCGGGTGGGGCGCGGCGAGCACTGGGTGGTCATGGGGGACTTCAACATCTCTGCCACGGACCTCGACATTGGTATTGGTGAGGAAAACCGCAAGCGGTGGTTGCGAACGGGAAAATGCAGTTTTCTGCCAGAGGAGCGGGGTTGGTTTCAATCGCTCCTGGAGCTTGGGTTTCAGGACAGTTATCGGCTGCTGTATCCAGATGTTTCGGATCGCTTCAGCTGGTTCGACTACCGCAGTGGTGGCTTCGAGCGCGATCCCAAGCGGGGCTTGCGTATTGATGGCATCTTGGTTTCCGACGGGCTGGCAGGTCGCGTAGTCGGCGCTGGAATCGACTATGAACTGCGCGCGATGGAGCGCCCGTCAGACCACTGTCCGGTTTGGTGTGACCTTGGTGTTTAAGGGTCGAGCAGGCTTGTCATGTCTGCGGGCTTTCGGTAGCATTCGCGCTCCTTTTTGGACTGCTTGTTAGAGGCGCGGGCGATGAAGACCTTCAGTGCGAAGCCAGACGAGGTGCGCAGGGAGTGGCTCTTGGTGGATGCCGAGGGCAAAACCCTGGGCCGACTGGCGACCGAGATTGCTGTTCGCCTGCGCGGCAAGCACAAAGCGGTGTACACGCCCCATGTCGACACGGGTGACTACATCGTGGTGATCAATGCGGAAAAGGTCGCGGTTACGGGGCGCAAACGCAGCGACAAGATGTACCATCGCCACACCGGCTACCCTGGCGGGCTGAGGTCGATGTCTTTTGAGAAGCTGATCGACAAGGCGCCCGAGCAGGTGATCGAAACCGCTGTGAAGGGAATGCTGCCCAAGAACCCGCTGGGCCGCGCAATGGCGAAGAAACTGAAAGTGTACGCAGGGGAAACCCATCCCCACAGCGCCCAGCAGCCCAGGCCCGTGGACCTCTAGGGCCAGGTCGGACACCCATCGACTGGATTAGGATTCGGCAACATCATGGCCCAAACTCAATACTATGGCACCGGTCGGCGCAAGACCTCGACCGCCCGTGTGTTTCTGACCTCTGGCAGTGGCAGCATCACGGTCAATGACCGCCCCTTGGACGGCTATTTCGGGCGTGAAGTTGCCCGGATGATCGTTCGCCAGCCTCTGGAGCTGACCGATACAGCAGGTCGGTTTGACGTTCGCGTAACGGTCAAAGGTGGCGGTGGGTTTGGTCAGGCTGGGGCAATTCGGCATGGCATTGCTCGGGCGCTCCTCGAATACGACGAATCCCTGCGTGGATCGCTGCGCGGTGCAGGCTTTGTCACCCGAGACGCCCGTGAAGTGGAGCGGAAAAAAGTTGGCTTGCGCAAGGCGCGCAAGCGTCCGCAGTACTCGAAGCGCTGACTGGCCGTTTGGCGCGGGTTCGCTCCGCCGCAACTTCGGGAAATCAAGAAAACGCCCAGCAGGTTCGCCGCGGGCGTTTTTTTTGGCCCTGATTTGCGGACGACCGAGTGCCACGCTCAGTTGTCCGTTCGTGTAAATATCATTACCATTCGCCCGGTTTTTGGCGGCTGCCAGAAGGTGGGGCAAACACGGCGATGGCCCTGCTCAGGCAGCGACGCATGCCTCTTGCTGGCCATTGCGCAATGAAGTCGGTTGGCCGCGCCCTGGTCGACCGCAATGGGAAGGTGACAGATGAGTGAAGACAGCGTGAACTCGGGGCGGCGGCGATTCCTGGTAGGCGCGACCTCTGTGGTCGGTGCCGTGGGAGCGGTCGGTGCTGCGGTGCCTTTTATCGGATCCTGGAACCCGAGTGCCAAAGCCAAAGCGGCCGGAGCACCCGTCCAATTGGACCTGGGCAAACTCGAGCCTGGCCAGATGGTGGTCACGGAGTGGCGAGGCAAGCCGGTGTTCGTCGTCTACCGCACGCAGCGCATGCTCGACCTGGTGCAGGAAGAAACCGCGGTGCTGGCAGACCCCGACAGTTCCGCGTCGGAGCAGCCGGACTATGCAGAGGGCCCCTACCGCGCAATCAAGCCGGAGTTTCTCGTGGTTCTGGGTGTGTGCACCCATCTTGGCTGCTCGCCCAAATATCGACCTGAAGTGGCGCCCGCTGACCTCGGTAGTGCTTGGCAAGGGGGCTTCTTTTGTCCCTGTCACGGCTCGCGCTTCGACTTGTCGGGTCGGGTCTATAAAGGGGTGCCGGCGCCCACCAACCTCACGGTGCCTCCGTACACGTACCTGAGTGACAACGTGGTATTGATCGGTTCCGAGGAGGCTGCGTAATGGCTGGATGGCTCAACGGCTTGGTGCAGTGGGTGGACGCGCGTCTGCCTGTCGTAGAAGCCTACGAAAAGCACATGAGCAAGTACTATGCGCCGAAGAATTTCAACTTCTGGTACTTCTTTGGCGTTCTGGCAATGCTGGTGCTGGCCAACCAGTTGCTCACCGGCATCTGGCTCACCATGAGCTATGTGCCGAGTGGAGAGCAGGCCTTTGCTTCGGTCGAATACATCATGCGGGACGTGGAGTGGGGCTGGTTGCTGCGCTATTTGCACTCGACCGGTGCTTCTGCGTTTTTCGTGGTGGTCTATATCCACATGTTTCGTGGCCTCATGTATGGGTCATACAAAAAGCCGCGGGAGTTGGTGTGGATTTTTGGCATGGCCATCTACCTGGTGCTCATGGCTGAAGGTTTTTTCGGCTACCTGCTGCCTTGGGGGAACATGTCCTATTGGGGTGCCCAGGTGATCGTTTCCTTGTTCACAGCGATTCCCTACATCGGTGAGGGGCTGGCCCAATGGATTCGCGGTGACTACCTGATCTCGGGCATCACCCTGAACCGTTTCTTCGCGCTGCACGTGGTGGCACTGCCCATCGTATTGCTGGCACTGGTGGTCTTGCACATCCTCGCGCTTCACGAGGTGGGTTCGAACAATCCGGATGGCATCGAAATCAAACAGAACAAGGATGAAAACGGCATCCCGCTCGATGGCGTGCCTTTTCACCCATACTACACGGTACACGACCTGGTCGGAGTGGCTGTGTTCCTGTTCGTTTTCTTCGGCGTTCTGTTCTTTTTCCCGGAAATGAACGGCTACTTCCTGGAGTACGCAAATTTCGAACCGGCCGACCCGCTCAAAACGCCGGATCACATCGCGCCGGTGTGGTACTACACCCCCTTCTACGCAATGCTGCGGGCCGTCCCAGACAAGCTCGGCGGATTGATCGTAATGGCAGGCGCCATTGCAATCTTTTTCGTGTTGCCCTGGCTCGACCGCAGCCCCGTGAAGTCGATTCGCTACAAGGGCTGGATGAGCCGTGTATTCCTCATCGCCTTCGCCATCAGCTTCGTCCTGCTCGGTATCCTCGGAGCGCTGCCTTCCACCCCGGGGCGCACCCTGGTGGCGCAAGTCGCCACGCTGGTGTATTTCAGCTACTTCTTGCTGATGCCGTTCTATTCGCGGTTGGAACGCACCAAACCGGTTCCTGAGAGGGTGACAGGCTGATGAGACGGTACTGCATATTGCTGATTGCTTCGCTGATGCCGCTGTGCGGTTGGGCGGCTGGCGGCGCCGGTGTTGACCTTGAGTCAGCGCCAATTGATCTCGATGACCACGCCTCGCTGCAACGCGGCGCGCGGCTGTACATGAACTACTGCATGGGTTGTCACTCGCTGCAATATGAACGCTACGAGCAGGTTGCCGAGGGGGCCGAGATTCCCCACGAGCTCGTGCTTGAGCACCTGGTGTTCGATGACAGCAAGATCGGGGAGTTGATGGAAAATGCCATGCCCCGAGACAGTGCCAAACGCTGGTTCGGGGCGGCGCCGCCGGACTTGACCCTGGTTTCGCGCCTGCGCGGCAACGACTGGGTGTACACCTACCTGAAGTCGTTTTATACCGATCCGGCTCGCCCTTGGGGGGTCAACAACCTGGTTTTTCCTGACGTTGGGATGCCAAACGTCTTGCTTGAACTCCAGGGTGAGCAGCGGATGGTCTGCAAGCAGGTGCCGCAGCTCGCCGACAACGGTGGCGTGAAACGCGATCCCTTGACGGGCGAAGACATCACGGTCGAAGACTGCCGCCAGCTCGATGTGGCGCCGAACACAGGCCGACTGGATGCGGAGGGCTTTGACCAGGTGGCGGCCGATCTCACCAATTTCCTCGCCTATGTCGGTGAGCCAGCGCAACAGGAGCGCCGGCGCCTTGGGATCTACGTGCTGTTGTTCGTGGCTTTCTTTTTCGTTGTCGCCTACATGCTCAACCGCGAGTACTGGAAAGACGTACACTGACGGACTTGCCTCGTGATGGCGCGGGTAAGCGCGTTCCGCGAGGCCGGTTCGGTACAAACGCGGTATACTCCGCTTCTGCTGCTGGAAGCTGGGTCGTTGTTGGCTCTCCCACACGCAGTCCGTGCGACCTGCAGGGCCTCTGTTGCGGCGTTGCACCCACAAACAATAAGGGCTCGAACGGCGATTTCGAGCCCATTCCCGCCTGGCGAGGCGTTTTAGATCGGGGACATTCATGGGGGTTGTGACCAAGCGGTCAACGATGACGTTCTTTTCCGGTGACACGGACCACTACAGTCACCGCGTGCGGATCGTCCTGGCCGAAAAAGGCGTTACCGTCGATGTGGTGTCGGTGACTGATGACAACCGTCCTGAGGACCTGATTCAGGTCAACCCGTACAACAACTTGCCCACCCTGTTGGACCGTGAGTTGGTGCTTTATGAGCCCAACATCATGATGGAGTACCTCGACGAGCGTTTCCCGCATCCACCGTTGCTGCCAGTGTATCCGGTGGCCCGTGCCCAGGCGCGTTTGATGATGTACCGGGTGGAGCGCGACTGGTGTGGGCTGGTTGACCGGCTGCTGTTCGGCAAAGAAAAAGACGCCACGCTCAACAAGGTGCGCAAGGAGTTGCGCGAGAGCCTGATCAGCGTCGCGCCAGTGTTCGCCGAGTTCCCGTTCTTTATGACCGATGAATTTTCGCTGATCGATTGCTGTGTGGCACCCATCCTCTGGCGGCTTCCGGAGCTTGGCATCGAGCTACCGGGGCGCCAATGCAAGTCCATCGAAGACTACATGAAGCGGGTGTTTGAGCGCGATGCGTTTCTTGCCAGCCTGTCTGAACAAGAGCGCGAGTTGCGCGCCTGACGTCCGGGTTGGGCGCGATCGCGCCTGACCGGATTTTGCCCTGTGGCTGTATCTCCCACCATGTCCATGTCTCCCCGCGAGCCGTATCTATTGCGCGCCCTTTACCAATGGATCCTCGACAATGGTTGCACCCCGTATCTTCTGGTGGATGCAGACCACTCGGGTGTGCGGGTCCCTTCCGAGCACGTGAAGGATGGAAAAATCGTGCTCAACATCGCGCCTCAGGCAGTGAGTGACCTCGAGCTTGGCGATGACCGGGTGCGTTTCAGCGCGCGATTCGGCGGCGTCCCAGAGCTTCTCAGCGTGCCCGTGCATGCGGTGATCGCCATTTATGCCCGCGAAAACAGCCAGGGGCTCATGTTCGACCACCCTGAGCGTGAAGAACCCGAGCCCGATCCGCCAGGTTCGGTGCCGGGTGGCCCCAAACTCCGCGTGGTTAAATAGCCCGCTCAGTCAGAGCGTTCTTGCCCCGGCAGTTTGCGGCCTCCCTGTGCGCCTCCATTCGTGGGCGAGTGATCCAGGATTTGTTTCGGTGGACGCGCCGGCACCTGCCCACCCTCGGCGGTTCGACTGGGTCAGCGGTGCAACGCTGGTCGTCGGCTTGGTCATCGCAGTTTGGCTAGTCAGCTTCGGGAGTGCCAAACAGGCTGCAATCCACCAAGTCACACAGGCAGTGGATGACCAGCAAATGCACTTCCTGAATCCGGGCCGTGCGCTCGTGGGGCACACAGATTTCGATGTCGCCAGTTGCAAGGAGGTGGGAGACTTGTCCCCCACCGCGGCCTGTCAGGGCGACCACCGTCATCCCACGGTCGTGCGCCGCCCCCACAGCTTGGAGCACATTGGTTGAGTTGCCGCTCGTACTGATGGCCAGCAACAGGTCTTGCGGCTGCCCCAGGGCCCGCACCTGTTTGGAAAACACTTCGTTGTAGCTGTAGTCGTTGGCGATCGACGTC
>DHQM01000171.1:11162-11552 GCA_002408105.1 Gammaproteobacteria bacterium UBA5338
GTAGTCGTTGGCGATCGACGTCAGCGTCGAGGTGTCAGTGGACAGTGCGATCGCGGGCAAACCTGGGCGTTCCCGCTCGAACCGGTTCAGCATCTCACTCGAAAAGTGCTGTGCGTCCCCTGCAGAGCCTCCATTGCCACAGGCCAAGATCTTGCCGCCGTCCAGCAGACAGGCCGCCATGGCCTCGGCAGCGGCCACGACTCGGGGTCCAAGCACCTGTTGACTGGCCCGCTTGGTGGCGATGCTCTCGTCAAATTGCGCCAAGGTTCGGTGAAGAAAGTCCATAGGGGGTTCCGTTAGCGTGAATCCGCTGCCTCGAAGGCGTTGCGCAACCAACGCAATTTGGCATGTCCGGCCCGTTCGGGGTCAGGGCGCACTGCAATGATGTCG
>DHQM01000067.1:0-1510 GCA_002408105.1 Gammaproteobacteria bacterium UBA5338
TCCCGGATGAGGTTGCGAATGGCCGATGTGGCGATCATGATCTCATGCGCCGCCACCCGCCCCCCGTTGAGCTTTTTCAGCAGCGTTTGCGACACCACCGCTTGCAGCGACTCCGAGAGCATCGATCGCACCATGGCCTTTTCTTCGGCAGGGAACACGTCGACAACCCGGTCGATCGTTTTGGCCGCCGAGTTGGTGTGCAGGGTTCCGAACACCACGTGTCCGGTTTCCGCCGCAGTCAACGCCAAGCGAATGGTCTCCAAATCCCGCAGTTCGCCCACCAGGATGACATCGGGGTCCTCCCGCAACGCCGAGCGGAGCGCGTGCTCAAACCCCAGGGTGTCGCGGTGCACTTCCCGCTGATTCACCAAACAGCGCTTGCTCTCGTGCACGAACTCGATGGGGTCTTCAATGGTGAGCACGTGGGCATAGCGGTTCTCATTGATGTGATCCATCATCGCGGCCAGGGTCGTGCTCTTGCCCGAACCAGTGGGTCCGGTGACCAGAATCAGGCCGCGCTCGACCATTGCCATGTCACGAAACACCTGGCCAAGGCCCAGGTCTTCCATGGTCAGCACCTTTGAGGGAATGGTTCGAAACACCGCTCCGGCGCCGCGGTTTTGGTTGAAGGCATTCACCCGAAACCGAGCGACCCCCGCCACCTCGAACGAAAAGTCGGTTTCAAGAAACTCTTCGAATTCCTTGCGCTGCTTGTCGTTCATGATCTCATAGATCAACTGGTGCACGTCCTTGTGCTCGAGCGGCGGCAGGTTGATTCGCCGCACGTCGCCATCAACGCGAATCATTGGCGGCAAACCTGCAGACAGGTGTAGGTCCGAGGCATTTTGCTTAACGCAGAACGCCAACATTTCGGTGATGTCCATGCTCACAGCGAGGGATCTCCGCAAATCACTGGGGTCCCGCCCGATAGTAAAGGTGCAACTACAGGGCGGGCCGAATAGCAGCTAAAATGGGCGGCAGCAGCGGACAGGTCCCCCACCACCGATGACTCAAAGCATAGTCGAAAACACCCATCGGCTGCGTCGCCACATTGCGGTGCTCGCGACCCAAGCCCCCCCCACCAGCGGGGGACGTGCGGCGCAGTTGCTGGCGGTCAGCAAAGGCCAGCCGGTGGACGCGATTCGAGCCGCGCACGCGGCCGGACAACTCCATTTCGGTGAGAGTCGAGTCGATGAAGCGCTCAAGAAACAAGAGACTTTGGCGGACCTGCACCTGTGCTGGCATTTCATCGGGCCGATTCAGTCCAACAAAACGCGGCGCATCGCGGCCCACTTCGATTGGGTGCACAGTGTGGACAGTCTGCGCGTGGCCGAGCGCCTGAGCGCGCAGCGCCCAGCGACGGCGCCACCGCTGCGGGTGCTGTTGCAGGTCAACCTGGATTCAGAACCCCAAAAACGCGGCGTTGCTCCCACAGGGCTTGCCACACTGGCCGGAGCAGTCACCGAATTGCCCCACCTGCAGCTGTGCGGCCTGATGGCGCTGCCCGAGC
>DHQM01000067.1:1631-1940 GCA_002408105.1 Gammaproteobacteria bacterium UBA5338
GCCTGATGGCGCTGCCCGAGCGCCGACCTGTGGCGGACCACCGACGGGAGCCCTTCGATCGACTGCGCGGCCTTGCGGAGCAATTGCAGCAGCTGGGACTTCCAGCCAAGCTGCTGTCGATGGGCATGAGCGATGACATGGAGGCTGCAATTGCCGCTGGCGCCCACTGGGTGCGCATCGGGCGGGCGCTCTTCGGCCCGCCTCATGGACAGCCGACCCCTGGCCCTTCTCACCCCAAAGAGGTTCTTCATGCACCACGCTGACACCACCATCGCGTTCATCGGCGCCGGCAACATGGCCACCAGCCTG
>DHQM01000067.1:2187-6592 GCA_002408105.1 Gammaproteobacteria bacterium UBA5338
CAGGGGTACCGCGCGAGCCAGTTGATCGCAGCCGACCCGAACGCCGCAAGCCTGCGCATGCTGGAAGACCGCCACGGGGTCCGCACCTGCGAAGACAACGCCATGGCCGCAAGCCGGGCGCGGGTGGTGCTGCTCGCCACCAAGCCTCAGGTGCTGCCAGCTGCGGCGGAAGGCCTGGCCGCTGTCATTCAACGCGACGCCCCCCTGGTCATCTCGATCGCTGCCGGGATCGGGCTCGCCCAGCTGGCGGAATGGTTCGGTACCGGGGTCGCGCTGATCCGCGCCATGCCGAACACGCCTGCCCTCATCGGCGAAGCCGCCACAGGCCTGTGCGGCAACTCCCGAGTGAGCACGGACGACCGCGACCTTGCACTGAACCTCTTCGCTGCCGTCGGAGTGGCCCATTGGGTCGACGACGAGTCACTGATGGATGCCATCACCGCGGTCTCGGGCAGCGGACCGGCGTATTTTTTCTACCTCTCCGAAGCCCTAGAGGCCGCCGCACTGCAGCAAGGCCTGCCACCCGAGGTGGCACGTTCGCTCGCCTTGCAAACCGCCTACGGGGCAGCAGCGATGGCACGCCAAGAGCCCCACAGCGCTGCCGAGTTACGCCGCCGGGTGACGTCCCCTGGAGGCACCACGGAGGCGGCGATCGGCGCACTTGAATCCGGTGGATTCAAAAACCTGGTCCAGCAGGCCGTTGAGGCCGCCGCCAAGCGCTCAAAAGAACTCGCGGGCTAGCCCCCCTTTCGCACCACTTTCATTCGATTCAACACCTGGAGTCTTCATGGGCGCACCCCTCGCACAAGCCGCCACCTACCTGATCCAAACCCTGGTCAGCCTGTATCTGATCGTGGTCATGCTGCGGTTTCTGTTGCAGCTGGTGCGTGCCGATTTCTACAACCCCATCTCGCAATTTGTGGTGCGCGCAACGGATGCACTGGTGAGGCCGCTGCGCAAGGTCATTCCCGGTTTTGGCGGCCTCGACCTGGCGTCGCTGTTGCTGGCGCTGCTGATTCAGGCGCTCGCGTTCGCCGTCATTCTGATTCTGGCGGGGTTTCCGGTGCTCAACCCCATCGCCCTGCTCGGCTGGTCGCTGGTTGCGCTGCTCTCCCTCACCCTTGATATCTTCTTCTTCGCACTGCTGATCGTGATCGTGTTGAGCTGGGTGGCGCCGAACAGCTACAACCCGGCTGCACTGTTGCTCAGGCAGTTGACCGAACCGGTCATGGAGCCGGTTCGGCGGGTGATTCCACCGCTCGGAGGCCTGGACCTTTCGCCCATTGTGGTGTTCATCCTGATCAACCTGATCGACATGCTCGTGGTGCGCCAGCTCGCAGTCACGCTGCACATGCCGCGCGGCCTCGCCCTGGGTTTGTGAGCCCCGACAGCCGCCCGCCCCGGAAAGTGCACGCGCCCTGCGCCTTGCAGCCAGCGTGCTGGTGGTGCCTTGTGCACAACCCGCACCCTCTTTAGACTCGCCCTTTTTCCGAACCACCGCCCCCCGCATGCCCGATCAGATTCCTGAGGATTCCGTTGGCCTGGTGACCCCGCAGCGGGCGCATTTCGACGCGCCCCTCCAGCTCGCCAGCGGGCGCACCTTGCCGGAGTTTGAGTTGGTCTACGAGACCTATGGCACGCTCAATGCCGATCGCACCAATGCCGTTCTGGTGTGTCATGCCTTGAGCGGCAACCACCACGCAGCGGGCTACCACAGCATGGAAGACCGCAAACCAGGCTGGTGGGATCTGTGCATCGGTCCAGGCAAGCCGATCGACACCAACCGTTTTTTTGTGGTTGCGCCCAACAACCTGGGCGGCTGCCACGGAAGCACCGGACCCAACTCCCAGAACCCCGCAACCGGCCGGTTTTACGGCCCCGATTTCCCCATGGTGACCACCCGCGACTGGATGCACGCACAGGCCAGGCTGGCAGACCGGCTTGGCATCGAGCGCTTCGCAGCAGTGGCCGGGGGCAGCCTCGGAGGAATGCAGGCCCTGCAGTGGGCGGTGGATTTGCCGGAGCGAATCGCCCATGCGGTGGTGATCGCTGCCGCACCCAAACTTTCGGCACAGAACATTGCGTTCAACGAGGTGGCCCGGCAGGCGATTCTGCGCGACCCCGAGTTTCATGGGGGGCGGTACCTGGAACTCGGCAGTTATCCCAAGCACGGCCTCAGCCTCGCCCGCATGGTCGGCCACATCACCTACCTGTCCGACGACGCGATGGGGCAGAAATTTGGGCGCGAACTGCGCAACCCCGAGCTGACCTACGACTACAACCACCAGTTCCAGGTCGAAAGCTACCTGCACTACCAAGGCGACGTCTTTTCCGAGCGGTTCGACGCCAACACCTACCTGCTGATGACCCGGGCGCTGGACTACTTCGACATCGCCAAGGAGTACGACAACGACCTGACCCAGGCCATGGCACAGGCACGCTGCAAGTTTTTGTTGGTGTCCTTTACCACCGACTGGCGGTTTTCGCCCGCCCGTTCCGAAGAGATGGTGCAAGCATTGATCGCCGCCGGCCGCAACCTCAGCTATGCCCGAATCGAGGCAGCCCAGGGCCACGACGCCTTTCTGCTCTCCATCCCGCGGTACAGCGAGCTGCTGCGCAGCTACTTCACCCGCATCGCCGCACGCCTGCCAGCCTCCGCATGAGACCCGACCTCAACATCATTTTGGATTGGATCGAGCCCGGCAGCCGCGTGCTCGACCTCGGCTGCGGCGACGGCACCTTGCTCAAGGAGCTGGAGCGGCAAAAACAGGTGCACGGCTGGGGCGTCGAAATCGATCCCAAGCGCATCCAAGCCTGCGTCGAGGCGGGCGTGAATGTGATCGAACACAACCTTGACCAAGGCCTGGCCCCGTTCCGGAACGCCCGGTTTGAAACCGTGGTGCTGTCCCAGACCTTGCAGGCGGTGCGACGCCCGGACCAGTTGATCGAAGAGATGCTCGAGATCAGCGGCCACTGCATCGTGACCTTTCCCAACTTCGGCCATTGGCGGGCTCGTATCGACCAGGGGCTGCGCGGGCGCATGCCGGTTTCCGAGTTTATGCCGTACAGTTGGTACAATACGCCGAACATCCATTTCTGCACGGTCAAGGACTTTGAAGCGCTGTGCCGCGAGCGCAGGATCCGCATCCTTGACCAAACCGTCTCCGATCGCCATCAGCAAAGCGACTCGCTCATGCGGGCTTGGCCCAACCTGCTGGCGGAAATCGCGATTTATCGCATCAGCCGTTGAGCCTTGCACCCCCAGGGAATTGCCCATGATTCGCCGAATCCTTGCCGTCGCGTTCGCATTGCTCCTGGCCACTGACGCCTTGGCCAACGGCAGCGAGCAGTTTGGCGCTCTGACCGTCCATTACGCCGTCGTAAACACCGCCGAAATCACACCAGAGTACGCCAGCCGGTATGGCCTGGTGCGCGCCCCGAACCGCGCCTTGGTGACCATCGCCGTGCGGGACGGCGAGGGCGCCGACAGCCGGGCAGTCGGGGCTCGGGTCCAAGGCACCGTACACACCCTGCTGGCCGAGCGCGTTCCGCTCGAATTCAAGCGGGTGCGCGAAGGCGATGCCCGTTACCATTTGGCCGTGTTTCGCTTTGAGGACCAAGCGGTGCTGCGATTCGAAATCACCGTCGAGCCCGAGGGGTTCGATCGGGAAATTCCCCTGCGCTTCAACAAGACTCTGTACCACGCCCGCCCATGACATTCACCCAACACATCCTGTTGGCCAGCGGCAACACAGGCAAACTTGAAGAGTTGCGCCAGCTCTTGTCCGGGTACCCGTTTCGGGTCAGTGCCCAGTCGGAATTCGGTGTGCCTGCAGCCGCGGAGACCGGCCTGACCTTTATCGAGAACGCCATCCTCAAAGCCCGTAACGCCTGCCACCACAGCGGCCTGCCAGCGGTCGCCGACGATTCCGGCCTGGAAGTTGACGCACTCAACGGCGCCCCTGGGGTCTTTTCTGCTCGCTTTGCCGGCGCCAACGCCAGCGACAGCGACAACAACATCCACCTGCTCGAAGCCCTTGAACCTGTGCCACCCGAGGCACGCACTGCACGCTACCACGCGTACCTGGTGTACCTGCGCCATGCCCGGGATCCCAACCCCATTGTGTGCCACGGCGTTTGGGAAGGGCGAATCCTGCAGCAGCCCCAAGGACAGGGCGGGTTCGGCTACGACCCCCTGTTCTGGGTGGAGTCCGAGCAGGCCAGTGCTGCCGAGCTGCCTGCAGAGCGCAAAAATGCCCTCAGCCACCGGGGCCAGGCGTTGCGCCGTCTGGTGGAACAGCTCGCCGACTGACCGCACGCTTCGATGCTCCGAACGCCGCAATGAAACCTGGCGCCAAAGGCCACCTGCCCCCCCTTGGACTGTATGTGCACCTGCCCTGGTGCG
>DHQM01000149.1:0-11054 GCA_002408105.1 Gammaproteobacteria bacterium UBA5338
CGCTGAGGCCGACCGGGCTCGGCTTGAGCTGGTGTGCGGTCGCCGCATGCGATGAAAACCGTCGCTCAAAAACAACAGCTTGCGCGAGAATGCTCAGGCCACGCCATTGCCCAACCTGCGGCGCAGCTACGTCGCTCACCGCAACTGCAAGCGGGCGGGCATGTAAACCAACGCGGTGCCTTAGGCACACTCGATTGAAAGCCGGCATGGTGGGAGCGCACCCATCCAGAACACAACCGGTTGCCAAGCCGGCGCACGTGTTCAACCATGGGTCATGCGCAGCGCCGGCACCAAGACCTGTCCCGATCAGCCCACCACTGAAATCAAAGCGCTGCGGGGCGCCTGGAGCCACCCCGCTGGGTCTGCTTGCGGGACGGCAATGGCTTGCTTGCCGCCGACCCCACTGTTTTGCTTGCGATTCCCTGCCGTTAGAGGGCGTGTGGCGGGGTGTTTGGGCCAGAACGGCTGGCCACTTAACCTTGCATCAACACCGTGAGAAGATGGTGCCAGACAGTCCTCGCGAACCATCGACCTGAATCACAACAGAGGGGAGTGCCGCAATGACAGGCGAACTGGTCGAGTACACAACACCTGCGCAACAAAGCAACCGTGGCTACCTGGCCGTGCCGAACGCCGGCACAGGCCCTGCAGTGATCGTGATTCAGGAGTGGTGGGGACTGGTCGACCACATCAAGGATGTCGCTGACCGTTTCGCCGCAGCGGGGTTCGTTGCGCTGGCGCCCGATCTTTACCATGGGGAGACCACCACCAGCCCTGACGAAGCGGGTCGGTTGATGATGGCACTCAACATCGAGCAGACCGCGCGCGATCTCAAGGGCGCCATCGAATACCTCCGGTCACACCCGGCCGTTCAGGGCAACCGCGTGGGTACGGTTGGATTTTGTCTTGGTGGTCAGCTTTCCCTCATGGCGGCGTGCGAAAACCCCGAGGTGGGCGCCTGCGTGGACTTTTACGGCATTCACCCGCAAGTCCACCCGGATTTTTCCCGGCTCGCCTGCCCCGTGCTCGGCTTCTTTGGCGCCAACGATGAGATGGTCACGCCGGAAGCAGCCAAGGCCCTCGAAGCGCGCATTCGCGCAGCGGACCGGGCGGTCGAGTTTCACGTTATGCCAAGCGCAGGGCACGCCTTTTTCAACGACAGCCGCCCCGAGGCTTACCATCCCGAGGCCGCCCGTCAGGCATGGGAAAAGACCCTGGGTTTCTTTCGCCAGCATCTGTGATACAACAGCGACAGGCTTTGGCGCGTCCCGGGCCGCAACAACAATAACAACCACAGCACCCCAACGAGAGGGACCCCCATGGAAGTGACCCCCGCCTGGGACTTACTCATTCGCGGCGCCTTGGTGTTCGACGGCCTTGGAGGTGCCCCCAGCCGCCATGACCTCGCGGTCAAGAATGGCCACATCGCCGCTCGCGGCGTGAACCTGCCGACTTCGGCGGCCGCGCAAGTGGTGGAGGCCGACGGCCAGTGGTTGATGCCTGGGTTGATCGACAACCACACCCACTTTGACCTGGAAGTCGAAGTCGCGCCGGGACTCCCCGAAGCCGTGCGTCACGGCACCACCTCGGTGGTGATGAGCAATTGCAGCCTGGGGCTTGCTTTTGGCGATCTCGCCAGCGCCGATCACCCAGAACAGCAACCCATCATCGATTGCTTTGCCCGGGTCGAGAACATGCCCAAGCGGGTACTTGCTAGGTGCCTTTCGGGCCGGGTCACCTGGGACAACACCGCGGACTACCTGGAACACTTGGATACCTTGCCGCTCGGTCCAAGCGTTGCGCCAATGGTCCCGCATAGCATGCTGCGCATTGCGGTCATGGGTCTAGAGTCCTCCATTTCACGAGAGCCCACCGAAAACGAACTGAAGCGGATGTGCGAGCTCACAGAAGCGGCGTTCCAGCAAGGCTATATCGGTTTTTCCTCCGATGGCTTACCGCTTCACTATCTCGCGAACGACCCCCATCGCAACGAAAAAATTCCCGCGCAGCACGCGAGCTTGAAGGAGCTTCGGGCCATCGGAGAAGTGGTTCGAAAATACGACCGGGTGTGGCAGGCAACACCCGACCCTGAAAACCCGATCAAGACCCTCGGCATGTTCGCGCTTACATCAAAGCGGTTTCGCAAACGGCCACTTTCCATGACTGCCACCGCGGCCATGGACATCAACTGCAACCGCAGGGCACACAAAGGGCTGATCGGGTTCAGCAAGCTACTGAATTCGCGGCTGGTCGGCGGAGACTTCACCTTCCAGGCGCTGTCTGCTCCCTTTCGAGTCTACGCGGACGGTGTGACATCACCCTTGCTGGAAGAACGCCCGTCGTTTCGTGAGCTCATGGCCATCGACGTAGAAGACGTTGAAAGCCGCCGCGAGCTATTGGCCGACCCCGAATTTGTGGAACGCTTTCGTGCCGACTGGCGGGACGGAAAGGATGGATACTCCCTCAGCCGACTGCGCCACGAACTGCGCATGGAATCGACCACGTTCAGCCGCGAGCTTCGCGACATGAACATGGACCGCTGTCCGTTCGCGCCCTGGAACGGCGAAAACCTGGATGCAATCTTCAACCGCCAACAGCGTCATCAGAACAGCCAGGGACGTGAAGGCGCACGAGACACTGGAGAAGCGCAGCTGTTCGATGAGTTCGGTCCGCTGCGGGACGACGCAGACTTCATCATTGCCTTGCTGCGCAGGTTCGACCGCGAGTTTCGCTGGTACGTGGTCACTGCCAACGAGCGCCCGGAAATTCTAAAAGACCTGGTTTTCCACCCCGAGACGCTGCCAGGCTTCAACGACAGTGGCGCCCACCTCACCAACATGGCGTACTTCGATGGCAACCTCGTGACCCTGCAAATTGCTGCCCGCGATTCCATCGAGCTGGTTGCACTCGCAGTCAAGCGCCTGACTCGGGATGCAGCTCGCCTGTTTCGGCTCGATGCCGGCACCCTCGACATGGGCGCGCCCGCTGACCTGGTACTCATCAACCCAGACGCCCTCCTCACCTACGACTCTGCCGCCAACACGCAAATGATTCATCGGGATGTCTTCGATCACCCGCAAATGGTGAACCGTTCCGACGGAGTGGTCGCGGGCGTTTGGATCGGCGGCCACCTGGCGTGGGATGGCTCCGTGTGCACGCCTGCGCTTGGCGAGGTAAAGATGGGGCGCCCTCTGCGCGCTGTTTCCACCGGGATCGCCAAGCAAGCCGCCTAAGGTTGGCCCCGCTAAGGTTATGGATCAATGAACTGCAGTCCGATGCCCTTGGGGCTGATGCGCACCACACGCATGGGCTGGACAGGCGCTTCCACCGGGAGCCCCTGCACCTGCACCGCGACCTGCTCACCAACCGCCAGGCTAAGTCCGTCGGGTGTTTCGACAAAAATGCCGCCGTCAGACAAATCACCAAGCGTCAGCCGATGGGCTTTCCCGCGCGCATCAATCAGCCGGACCACCGCATGCATCGGTGTCCTTAGATGGCGCCGGTTATCACGTTCCCTGCCAGTCATGCGCGCCCGCCCCGCGTGGAGTGGATGTACCGTCTGCAAACCCTCTGCGCCTCAGTAGCACCGCACCTTCAAGTCAAGCAGCGTGGGCCAGATTCGTCAAAGCAGCTGGAGCAGGTTGGGTGATGGAGTCGCTTCAGGTGCTTGAAACACAATAACCAAAAGGACAGTTACCCATGGCGCGTCTACAGCACAAAGTGGCACTGGTTACCGGAGCGGGGTCGGGCCTCGGTTGGGCCCAGGCATTGACCCTCGCTGAACAGGGGGCACGCGTGATCGCAACCGACATCCAGGGCGAACAGGCTGAGCGCGCCGCGGAGCGGATTCGGCGACAGGGCGGGCAGGCGATCGCTCTGACGCACAACGTGACATCGGAACCGGAATGGGCCGCGGTCATCGAACAAGCACTCGGCACTTACGGTCAACTGGATGTGGTGGTCAACAACGCCGGGATCGCCGCCGGAGGCAACGCCGAAGAAGGTTCGCTGGAAGACTGGAGGCGCGTCATGGACGTAAACCTGGATGCGGTGTTTATCGGAACCCAGCATGCCATCCGGGCCATGAAACCGAGGCGCACTGGATCGATCGTGAACATCTCTTCGATCATGGGGCTGGTGGGTACCGCGGGCAGCGCCGCATACAATGCCAGCAAAGGCGGCGTGCGCCTACTCACCAAGTCGGCCGCCTTGCACTGTGCCAAGTCGGGCTACGGGATCCGCGTCAACTCCGTCCACCCTGGATTCATCGATACCCCAATGATCCAACGCCTCTTCGCGGGGCCGAACGGCGACGCAGCGCGGGCCCAACTGATCGGGCTGCACCCCATCGGTCGACTGGGCACCGCGCAAGACATCGCCCACGGCGTGCTGTTCCTGGCCTCAGACGAATCGGCTTTCATGACCGGCTCAGAACTGGTGATCGATGGCGGTTACACCGCACAATAGGGGCAAGCCCTCCAGCATCAGGGGCCCCGCCAACCCGTCAAACACCTTACATCCGTGGAGGCTGCGACATGCTCAAGATCACCCCCATCCCGGCATTCACCGACAACTACATCTGGATGATCAGCACCTCGGACCAGCCGCAGGCCTGGGTCGTGGACCCAGGAGACGCGGCGCCGGTACTGGCAGCATTGCAAAGCGCCGACAAAACACTTGGCGGCGTGCTGATCACGCACCACCACCCAGACCACACGGGCGGCCTCCCTGCCCTGCTTGAGCAGCACAGGATTCCCGTGATCGGACCACCCGGGATCCAAGGGGTCTCCCAATCCGTCCAGGAGGACGACGTGGTGGAGGTGCTGGGTCACCGGTTGCGGGTTCTGGAAACACCCGGACACACGCTGGATCACATTGCCTTCGTATCGGATGACGCCGACCAGCCACTGCTGTTCTGCGGTGACACCTTATTTGCCGCGGGCTGCGGGCGGATGTTCGAGGGCACTGCCGAGCAGATGCATGACTCCCTATCGAAACTTGCCGGCCTACCGGCCACCACCCAGGTGTACTGCGCCCACGAATACACCGAGGCCAACCTCAAGTTCGCCAAAGCGGTGGAAGCGGACAACCAAACCATCAAGGATCGCCTCAGCAAAACACTGGCTGTGCGCCGTCACGGGCGTCCCACCGTGCCCTCGACCCTGGCTGTGGAACTGGCGAGCAACCCCTTCCTCCGCTGCGACCAGGAGAACGTCCGGTCTGCAGCGCAGGCACAGTCCCAACGGCCACTCGAGTCGCCAGCCGAGGTATTTGGCGCACTGCGCGGCTGGAAAGACCGGTTTTAGCTCAGCGGTGCGGACTGGAGCGGCGCGATGACCGAGTTCCAACTCGACCCCCGGCTTGAGCGCGACACATTCGAGCTGGGGCAACTGAACGGGCAGACCCTGTTGCTGATGAACAACGCCCTGTTCCCTTGGCTAATCCTGGTGCCGCGCACCCACCACCAGGAAGTCCACCACCTCAGCGAAGGAGAGCAGTTCAACCTGTTGCGCAGCGCCAATGCGCTTTCCCAGCACCTGCTCACGCGGTTCGATACCATGAAGGTCAACCTGGCGGCCATCGGCAATCTGGTCCCGCAGCTGCACCTGCACGTGGTGGGGAGGCGCGTGGGAGACCACGCCTGGCCTGGCGTTGTGTGGGGCCACCCCGAGCATGTGGCCTACCTTCCAGAGCAGGTGCGGGCCATCGCCCGAGGCTTGAAGGCCGACCCCGCGGTCGAAAGCTTCACCATCAACTCAGAACTTGAGGCCGGGGAATAGGCCCTGCGCGGTGGCCGAAGGCGAGCCTTCAAGAGGGTATACCCAACGAAAAACGGCCGCGATGCGGCCGTTCGATCGAAACGCCTCCTTGAGCTAAAACGCTAGCGGCGGCGCGTACAACCCATGGCCGCCAGCCCGAGCAGGAGGGCCGCCAGCGTGCCGGGCTCGGGGACTGGATTGGTGGGGTCTTCATTGATCCCCAGCCGCACCCGATAGCTGCCATCATTGTCATCAAAAGCCCCAGGTGCACCATTGAAACCGAACGCATCGGTGATGCCGATGAACACGCGCGTTGCGCCCGTTGGAGCCACGAACTCCTGGAACACGCCACCGGCGGTTATCCCGTCCCCGATGTAGAACACTTGGCCCAATCCTGGGGTCAAGCTGGCAAAGTCGACCCCCAAACCAGTGACCCGAAAGTCCAGCGCGGTGGGGGCCGGACCAGTCGGCACGGCATCATTGAGAAACACACCCACCAGCGCCCCCTGGGTGCCAATGTAGCCACTGATTCCGCCGAAGGAGGAAATGCTGCTACTGCCGGGGATTCCGTTGCCGGCCGGGCCATAGGTAACGCCGCCAAAGCCGTTGAAGAAGCTGATTCCACCGTCCGCTGGATCCAGTACCTTCAGGACGTCTCCAGCTGAAACACCCACACCCATGGGCATGGTTTCTTTGATTTCCTCCGGAGTGGGTCCACTGTGCCGAATCATTCCTCCAGGCCAAGGCGCACTCGCATCCGGAATGGTGAGGTCTGTGCGACCAGCCAACCAAATCGCATCGCTCCCGGCCACGGTGGCATCAATGACCAGGGCTTGGGACAGGGAAGCCGAACCAACGAACGCGGCTGTGGCAAGGGTTTTGAACCAGTTCATGCGTGCTCTCCAGCGAAACCCGCAGCATGGATCCTCGACTGGAGAGGCGAGGTGTTGCTACGTGACTTTAGGGGTGCCTTTCAAACCCCAAGCAATACGTGTTCCATACGGGACAACATACTGTTTTCTAAGGAAAGCCTGGCGCAACCCAAGCCCCCTGCTCGGCGCAGCTGTAAAAAAACTCGACAGGCGCCGAGGCAGGGCCGGGCAGCTCGGCCCGGCGCAAGAGAGATGCTACGCGTTCGGCTCAGGTTCGCTCACGGCCGCATAGGCCTTGGCCATGCGCTCACTGCGAAACCGCAGGCGGAAGTTCTCGATCAAGGAGTACATCGCCGGCACCACCACCAGGGTCAGCAAGGTGGAGCTGACCATCCCACCGATGACCGTGAGCGCCAGCGGTACGTTGGTTTCCGCCCCCACACCCTGGTCCACCGCGGCCGGTAGCATGGCCAAGATGAGCGTGAGCGAGGTCATGACCACCGGGCGCATTCGGATAGGACAAGCCGCCCGCAAAGCTTCATCGACCCCCATGCCCCGGTCCCGGTACTGGTTGGTCAGGTCCACCAGGAGGATGGAATTTTTCGCCACCAGGCCCATCAGCAGAATCATTCCGATCATTGAGTAGATGACCAACTCGGAGTCGAACAACCACAAGGCGAACAGGCCCCCGACAATCGCCAGCGGCTGCGCCATCATCACGATGAACGGCTGAATGAACCCGTTGAACTGGCTCGCCAACACCATGTACAGGAGCACCAGCGCCAACACCAGCGCAAAACCCACCGCTGCGATCGCCTCGCCAAAACTGCGAGCCTGCCCCTTCACATCGATGTCGAACCCTGGTGGCAAATCAGCAGCTTCGCGTTCAACGATGGCCAAGGCTTCGGCCAGCGGGGCTTCGGGCGTGATGTAGAAGGTCGCGGCGTACTTGAGGTTGAACTTGCCAATCTTGGTTGGCCCAAGCCCAGTCTCGAAGCGTGCCACCGTATCGGCCCGCACCAACTCACCAGAACTGGAGCGCAGGTATAGCTTTTTCAAATCAAGCGGCGTGCCAATGTCGCTCTCTCTGGCCTTGATGCGCACGTCATAGCGCTCTCCGGTACCGGAGGTGTCGTTGAAATACGCGACGTCGAGCCCACCCAAAAGGGCGTTGATGGTCACCGCCACATCCGTTGCAGTGAGGCCAAGGCTTGCGGCGCGCACCCGGTCGACCTGCACTTCCAGCTGCGGCAGGTCGGTCTGCAAGTCGAGGTCAACGTTGCCGAGGGCAGCATGTTGCTGCAACTGGTTCAGAAAGACCTGGCTTTGCGCGGCCAATTCATCGAAATTCTGGGCCCGCAGCACCACTTGCAGTGGGTCGCTGCGCCCACCGCCCATTGGGTTCGGCGGCACAACAAACGCGCGCACACCGACGACTTCGTTGAAGCGCTGCTGCACCAGGTCTTCGACCTCCTGCTGCGAGCGCTCGCGCTCAGCCTTCTCCGTCAGGCGGACCATGATGACTGCCTCGCTGACCTGCTGGCCGGTCATCAGCCCCACAGCGGAGAAGTGGTTGAGCACCTCGGGCTGGTCATCAAGTATTTCGAGGGCCTGGCGCAAGCGGTTTTCGGTGTAATCCACCGTCGCGCCCACTGGCCCCTTGAGAAAGACCATGAAGCGGCTCTCATCGGTTTCAGGGTTGAATCCCTTGCCGATGTTCATGAAAAAATAGCCACTCGAGAGCACCACCAGGGTGCCAATGCCGAGAATGAGCCAGCGGTGCCCCAAGGTGAAATTGAGCAACCCGCGGTATTGGTCCTCTGAGCGCTGGATCACGCCCTCGTTGAACTGGGCGATGCGCCCGAGCTTGTGCTCGCGCTTAAGGAACCGGGAGCACAACACCGGCGTGAGGGTGAGGGAAACAAAAAAGGACACCATCACCCCGACAGTCACCACCACGGCGAAGGACTGAAAGAACTTGCCAATCAGCCCGCTCATAAAGATGACCGGGCCAAAAATGGACACCAGGGCCAAGCTGGCCGCCAGCACCGCAAAAAACACCTCGTTGCTGCCGCTAATCGCCGAGGTGACCGGATTGGAGTCCAAGGTGGTGCGGTGGCGGTGGATGTTTTCAAGCACCACGATGGCGTCATCCACCACCACACCGATCAGCAACAGCAGCGCCAGCAGCGTGAACCCGTTGAACGTGAAGTTGGCGAAGTACATCACTGCCACCGCACCAAGCAGCGAAACCGGGATGGCCAAGGAGACGATGATGGTCGAGCGCCAATCGTGGAGAAACACCAACACCACCAGGGCGGCGAGCAGGGTGCCAAATACGATGTGTTCCTCAAGGCTGGCAATCAGGCCACGGACAAACAGTGAGTCGTCGGTGGCAATGGTGACCTCCATGCCCGGCGGCAGGTTGGGCCGCACGTCTTCGTCGATCACGCGTTTCACCGCATCGATGACCGCGACCATGTTGGCGTTGCTGACCTTGACGACACCGAGCCCGGCTGTGTTCATGCCTTGGAACAGGCCGAATGCGCGGCGGTCCGCGACTCCATCTTCTACGGTCGCAACTTCTCTGAGCTTGATGGGCGAGCCTTCCCGGTAGCCGACGACCAACTCCTGAAGTTCACGAACGTCGTGGTACTCCTGGTCCAACTTGATGAGAAACTCGCGATTTTGACCCACCATGAAGCCGCCGGGGTACTGCACGTGCTGGGTCTGAACCGCACGAATCAGGTCATTGGCCGTGATGCTCAGCGCAGCCATGCGCTCCAAGTCCACGTTGATGCGGATCGTGCGTTCATCGCTGCCACCCATCATCAAGTTGCCGACGCCCTCGATGCCCTCGAGCTGCTTCTTGACGATGTTCTTGGCGTACTCGCTGAGCTGCTGCTTGGTGCGGTCGCCGGAAAGCACCACCCACATGATGGGGAAGGCGCCGAACTCGATCTTGCGAATCACGGTGTCTTCAGCATCGTCAGGCAGCTGCCCCTGCACGACATTGACCTTGCTCTGAATCTCGTTGAACGCCACCTCGAGGTCTTTGGTGGATTTGAAAAAGACCACCACATTGGACACGCTCGGCGTGGACGTGGCCTCGATGTAGTCGATGCCGGTCACACTGTTAACCGCACCCTCGATGATGTTGGTGATGCTGGTGTCGATGACTTCAGGGTTGGCGCCAGGCAGCACCGTGGTGACGGAAATGATGGGGAAATCCACGTTCGGCCATCGATCGACACCGATGCGGAACACACTGATCAACCCAACCAGCACGATGACCAGGTTGACCATGTAGGCCATCGCGTAGCGCTTGATGGAAAGCTCTGGCAGTGTCATCGAATGGCCTCCTTCACCCGCACTGGCGCGCCATCGGTCAAGTAGTAGGCACCAAAGGTGGCCACAGTCTCGCCACCTTCAAGCCCCTCGGTGATTTCAATTTCGTCCTGGGTCCAGACACCGGTCTTGACATACCGCTGCACCGCCTTGTCGCCCTCAATCAAGTACACCACGGCGCCTTTGGGTCGCTGCACAACAGCCACATCCGGGACGACCACGCTGGTGCGTTCTTCGAGAATCAGCGTGCCATCGACACTCGCGCCGGGCTTCCAGCCACCGGGGTTGGTGACCTCCACGATGATGTCCGCACTCAGGCTGCGCGCGTCGATGGTCGGGCGGATCTCTGTGACCACCCCTTCGGCTTCGACACTGTCCTCCCGGTTGAGTCGCAGCAACACCCGTTGGCCGGGCGACAGACGGTCTGCGATGACTTCCGGATACGGCAAAATAATCTGCAGCAGGTCCGCCGCGGTGATCTCGAAAAGCGCGGTGCCAGGGCGCACATAGTCGCCCACCGACACCTCACGCACCACCACCTCGCCATCCACCGGTGCAACCACATCGGTCTTGTCCAGGTTGCGGGCAACGATTTCGACCCTGGCGCGTGCCGCCTCTAGTTGTTGGATGAGGACCCGCTTGCTCGCTTCGATGTCCTCAAGCTGGGTTTTGGAGACAAAGTCGTCCTGACTCAGGTCTTGATAGCGCTTGAGCAGGCGCTCCTGGTTCTCAAGCTGGGCCTCGATCCGCCGCACATCGGCAGTGGCCGCTTTCAACTCGGCCCCATAGGCGGTGCGATCAATGGTCAGCAGGCGCTCGCCCTGTTTGACCCGGGCACCCACATCGACCAGCACGTCAACGACCTGCCCAGCGACCTCCGCCGCGACCACGGGCCTGGCCTTCGCTTCAACGCGGCCCACCGCGGTCTCCGTCACCAGCACCGGCCGCGCCTCGGCCTGTATAGCAGAGACCAGAGTGGCCGGACGCTGGCGCGCCTGGTCCTCGGGATGCTCCTCCTTGGCGCCACATCCGGTCAATACCAAGCCCAGCGCCAGGAACGGCCAAAGTAGGCGGG
>DHQM01000149.1:11314-15453 GCA_002408105.1 Gammaproteobacteria bacterium UBA5338
GTAGGCGGGTTGCGTGTGTATACATGAAGGTTCCTTAGTCCTGATCGTTCGAGGCCTGCCGCTCGGGCGGGGCAGAGAGAATTCCATGGAGCATCACATCCATGAGCATGCTCACGAAGCGCTCCGGCTGCGCCACAAAATTGGCGTCGGGCAAGCGTGTCAGCACTTCCCTGCCCTTCAAAAATAGAATGTTCGCGCCGATCAATGCGGTCGCAATGACCGAAGGGTCCAACTGGGTGCGAAATTCGCCGCGCTGCTGGCCCTCGCGAAGCAGCGCCACAACACGGCTGAAGTTGCAGTCGAAATCACGCTCGGTCAGTTCGGCAGAGTCCGGGATGTCGTGCAGGTTCTTGCATTCTTCAAGCAGCTCACGAATCACCAATGTCGCGCCCGAACTGTGCGTCAGCAGGTTTTCCAGATGGCCTGCAACAAACCGGGCCAGGCGGTCTTCACTGCGCTCGAGCGAGCTGAGCTGGCCAGCCGCCAACTCAGCGGATTGGCCGCAGGCACGCTCCAAAACCCGGTAGTACAGGGCCATTTTTGAGCTGAAATGGTGGTAAATGTTGGCCTTGCTGACCCCGGCCTGCTCCGCGATCGCACTGATGGACACGCTGGCGTAGTCCTCGTTGGCGAACAATTCCGCCGCGGCATCCAACACCCGCTGGGCGCCAGCACTCAAGGGGGGCATCAATGAACACCTCGGGGAGCGATTGAACCGACAACTGACCGACCGGTCAGGAGTATAGCAACCGATGCGGGCCTGCGGCAAAACATTCATTCAGCCAATCCCACCCGGCCGGCCATGTGGTCGGCGACTCGACGCGCAAGGCGCTTGGCGCGCTCGGCAAGGCGACCCTGGTACAGCTCGTCCACTGTGCGCTCGAACAACTCAAGCCAGCGGGAAAAATCGGCCGCCTCGAAGGGGCGCCGGCGGTCGATGGCAGCATGAATCTCCATGGTGTGCCGCCGATAGCTGCCCTGCTGCAACAGCAACTGGTCCCAGTACGCACTGACCAGAGGCAAGCGTTCGAACACCGCCTCAGGAGAATCGAAAAAGGGGGCAAGCCGGTCGTCGGTGAGCAGTTTCAAATAGAACCGCTCCACCAAGGCGCGCACCTGCGGTCGGCTTTGGATATCAGGCAGCACCCGTCTACCCACCGATACTCTTGGCGCCTCGACGCTACAAGCCAAAGAGGTGACGCAGCGCAGCGCCCGGGTCTTGTGCGCGCATCAGGGACTCCCCGACCAGGAACGCATTCACACCACGCTCTCGCATGGCCGCTACATCGGCGGGGGCGTGAATCCCGCTTTCAGTGATCAGCAGACTGCCTGACGGAACCAAACCCAGCAGCCTCCAGGTGGTGTCCAACCGGGTTTCGAAGCTGTGCAAATCGCGGTTGTTGATGCCAAGCAACCGAGGCTCCAACGCGAGGGCGCGTTCGAGCTCGCGTTCATCATGCACCTCCACGAGCACGTCGAGGCCAAACGCCTGAGCGCACGCGGCGAGTTCCGCCAGCTGGGCATCGCCAAGCACAGCAACGATGAGCAGCACGCAGTCCGCCCCAATGGCCCGCGCCTCTACCACCTGGTATGGGTCGATCACGAAATCCTTGCGCAGCACAGGCAGACCACAAGCGGCCCGGGCGTGCTGCAAGTAGCGGTCATGGCCCTGGAAAAAGTCCTCGTCGGTCAACACCGACAAAGCCGCAGCTCCCGCCAGGGCGTACTGCTGTGCAATGGTCGCAGGGTCAAAATCCGGGCGAATGACCCCACGGCTGGGCGAGGCCTTCTTGATCTCCGCTATCACTGCAGGCCGCCCCGCCGTGACTGCGCCTTCGAGTGCTGCTGCAAAACCACGCGTTGGATCGGCTTCTTGGGCGCGGGTCTCCAGCACGCCTAGGGAAGTGCGCTGAGCGCGCGCCGTCACCTCCTCGGCCTTGCGGGCAATGATGCGCTCCAGGATGGTGGGCAGCGCCATGCGAAATCACTCCAAGCAGTCAGTGAAGGCAATTAGTTCGTTCAACTTCTCGCCGGCGAGGCCACTGCACAATACGTCATCGGCACGCGCCACCCCTTCGCGGATGCTGTCCGCCATGCCCAGCACATGGAGCGCTGCACCCGCATTCAGCGCGATCAGGTCTGCCGCTTTCGGCGCATCGCCAGCGAAGGCCTCACGAATCAACGCCAGGCTCTCCTGGGGGCTGTTCACTTGCAGACCCTCCAATGACGCAGACTCGAGGCCAACGTCCTCCGGCGTGAGGCGGTACTCGCGGATCTCGCCATCTCGCAATTCAGCAACACGGCTTGGCGCGGCCAGGCTGAACTCATCGAGCCCGTCCTCGGCATGGACCACCAGCACATGTTCACTGCCAAGATCACGCAGCACCTCCGCCAATGGCCGCAGCCAATGGTCGCTGAACACGCCAAGCACCTGCCGCCGAGCGCCGGCCGGATTGGTGACCGGCCCCAGCAGGTTGAACAGGGTTCGAACCCCCAGTTCGCGGCGTGGCCCGATGGCGTGCTTCATTGCTTGGTGGTGGCTGACCGCAAACATGAAGCCAATGCCAACTTCATCGATACAACGCGCGACCTGGGTTGCGGATAGATCGATTCGAACGCCGGCTGCTTCAAGCAGGTCAGCCCCACCGCTGGTGCTGGTCACGGACCGGTTGCCGTGCTTGGCCACCTTGCCTCCAGCCGCGGCAACAACCAAGGCCGAAGCGGTGGACACATTGAACAGTCCTGCATCGTCTCCCCCGGTTCCGCAGGTGTCCACCACCACTGGCGAACGGACCGGCACCTTGGTCGAAAGTTCACGCATGACCTGGGCCGCGCCGGCCAATTCCTCAGCGGTCTCGCCCTTCATCCGCATCGCGATCAACCAGCCCCCGATCTGTGCGGGGGTGCAGGCGCCGCTCATGACCTGATGCATCACGGCGGACATCTCGTGGGCCGCCAGGTGTTGGCCTTCAATCGCTCGGGCCAATGCACGTTGGATATTCATGGAAGACTCCTCGTTCATCGTGCCGACCCGCACATCAAGCACCGCCCTGTACATCGAGGCCAAGCCCTGCACCCTTGTCCAAGAAGTTGCGCAACAAATCATGCCCCGCCTGAGTCAAGATCGATTCTGGGTGAAACTGGACCCCTTCCACGTCCAGCTCGCGGTGGCGAAGCCCCATGATTTCGTCCGGGGTGCCATCCTCACGGGCCGTCCAGGCGGTGACCTCAAAAACACTCGGGAGGCCCTCGGCCTCAACCACCAACGAATGATACCGGGTCGCTTCGAAGGGGCTCGGCAGTCCGGAAAAGACGCCGACTCCAGTGTGGTAGATCATTGATGTCTTGCCGTGCATCACCTGCCGGGCCCGCACGACACGGCCCCCGAAAACCTGGCCGATGCTCTGGTGACCCAAACACACCCCAAGGACAGGAATCACACCGGCAAAGCGCCGCACAGCCTCCATCGAGACCCCCGCTTCATTGGGGGTGCAAGGCCCGGGAGAAATCATCAGGTGTGAAGGGCGCAGCGCAACGATGTCCTCAACCGCAACCTGGTCATTGCGAAACACCTGAACTTCGGCGCCAAGCTCCCAGAGGTACTGCACCAGGTTGTACGTAAAGGAATCGTAGTTGTCGATCATTACGAGCATGGGGCCACCTCCGCGTCCGCGCTGCTGTCGGTCGTATCAGCGCGGGCAGATTCCACCATCGCCACTGCACGAAAAAGCGCCCGGCGCTTGTTGATGGTTTCTTCCCATTCGGCGCGCGGCACTGAATCCGCAACAATGCCGCCACCGGCCTGCACATGCAGCCGACCGTCTTTTACCACAGCCGTACGAATGGCGATTGCTGTGTCCATGTTGCCAGACCAGTCGATGTACCCCACGGCCCCGGAATAGACCCCCCGCTTCACGGGCTCGAGTTCATCAATGATCTCAAGCGCACGAATTTTCGGGGCCCCTGAGAGGGTCCCAGCCGGAAAGGTTGCCCGCAGCGCGTCGATTGGGCCGAGGCCCGCACGCAACTGACCGCGCACATTGGAAACAATGTGCATCACATGAGAGTAGCGCTCGATCACCATGCGCTCGTTCACATCCACAGTGCCAGGCCGGCTCACCCGGCCCACGTCGTTGCGG
>DHQM01000179.1:0-9076 GCA_002408105.1 Gammaproteobacteria bacterium UBA5338
CATCCCTTCGAGGATGCCTACCAGGGCGCCGTGGACCAGCCACTGCCACGGTTTCGGCGCCGCGACACCCTGCCTGGGGCTTAGCCGGCCAGCCCCAGAGCGTTCTCCGCAGACTCCAACGTCTGCAGTATCAAGGTGTTGATGGTCATGGGACCAACCCCCCCAGGGACAGGCGTATAAGCAGCAACCCGTCCCACCAGGGGACCGAGCTCCACATCGCCCACGCCTGGAGGGTGGTATCCAGCGTCCACCACCACAGCTCCATTGGCAATCCACTCGGCCCGAATGAATTCGGGGCGGCCAACCGCGCCCACCACCACATCCGCCTGGCGAACGAGGTCGGCCAAGCCACGGGTTCTGGAGTGGCAGATGGTGACCGTGGCGTCTGCGCCCAGCAACATCATTGCCATGGGCCGCCCAAGAATCGGGCTGCGGCCGATGACCACCGCATGCTTGCCAGCCAACTCGATCCGGTGATGGTGCAGCAACCGCATGATGCCCGCGGGGGTCGCGGCGCCGTACGCCGGCTGCCCCATGGCCATTCGCCCGAAGCCATGACAGGTGACACCGTCCACATCCTTGTGCAGCGCGATGGTGTCGAATGCCGCCCGCTCATCGACCTGCGCGGGCACCGGGTGCTGCAGCAAAATCCCATGGACATCCGGGTCGGCGTTGAGCGCATCCAGCTGCTCGAGCAGCTCCTGGGTCGTGGTGCTCGCCGGCAGTGAGATGGCCCGAGATTCCATCCCGACCCTGCGGCAGGCGTTCCCCTTCATGCGCACATAGGTGGCTGACGCCGGGTCATCACCGACCAATACCGTTGCCAGCACCGGGGTCCGACCATCGGCTGCGTCTTTGATCTGCGCCACACGCGCCGCGATCCGATGCTCAGTGGCGGCTGCAAGTGCCTTTCCATCCAACACAGTGCCGACTTTATTCGTGTTGCTGCTCAAACCGCGAAGTTCCTCGCTTGTGCTATACCTAAACCCAGGTTAATCCAAGAATTTTACCAGCACAGGGGCGCCACAAGAATGACCGCACCGAGAATCGAACCGCACTTCGGTGACGATGCACTTGTGAACACAACCTTGGACGTTCCGCCACCCCCAGCGGATGTGTTCCAGGTTGCACCGGCCGAGCCGCTGCCAGCGAGCACTGGTGGTGGTCAGGCCGCGCACCTGATTGCGGCTGCCGGCGCGGGCCTGCACGAAGCGCTGAACTCGCTGTTCGATGACATTGAGGCAACCCTGTCCGAGCCCCTCTCTGAGCCCAATGCACGGCACACGCTGGCCCAGCTGTTCGATCAGCTTTGGGGAGCGTTGTTCATCGCGCAGATCGAGGGTGCCCAGGACGCGGCCCGGGATGCGAAGCTGGTGATTGAGTACTGGGACCGGCTCGGCGACGAGCAGCGCGCCACCGAAACCCTGGCCGACGTCGTCTTGCAGCTGCGCCGATACCTCAACCTGCTGTACGCGGGACTCGCTCCCATGCCCGCGCTGATGCTCGAGCCCATCAACTCGCTGCGATTGCTGCTGGGCAAACCAGCGCTCCCTGAATTTCAGCTCACCCTGGGCGACTTCGACCTGCAGTTGCCGCCACTGCTGGCGCCAGATCCATCGGCTGCGCCCGAGTTGTGGCGCCACCTGCGCCAGATGTTTGAGGTCGGCTTGATCGGCGTGCTGCGCAGCGACCGCCTGGAAGCCTCATCAGCCCTAATGGAACGCGCCTGCACCCGTGCCGCGGAGCACCACGCAGAAGCCACTCTGGGCCGCCTGTTGTGGGAGTTTGCCGCAGTCTGGACCCACCTGGTGGGCCGCGAGCAGCTGGAAATGACCCTGCAGCGCAAGCAGTTGCTCGCCGCCTTGGACCGTGAACTGCGGGCGGAGTACACCGCCCCCACCCACCAAAGTCGCGAGGCAACTCTATCGAAGCTGATCCGCGAGATGGGCTTTTTGGTGCGTCTGAGCGGCCACTCCAGCACACAGACGAACGCGCTGTTTGGGGGCTGCGCCATTCCGACTCTTGCGTTTCGCGAGACCGACTTGTTGCGCGGCCGGCTGCAGCTCAAAGGACCGGACACAGCAACCATCAGCGCACTGGTGGCGGCAATGCGCGAAGAGCTGGAAGAGTTCAACCGGACCCTCGAGTCCGCCTCGGAAATGGTGGATCCGCAGGCCCAGCGGCAGGCCCTTGCAACGTCCCTCAACACCCACCGGGAGACCCTCGAGCTGGCCAAGCTCACCGAGCCGGCGGCACAGGCAGGGCGCGTACTCGACTGCCTGCAAAAGCCCAACACACTTGTCCAAGCCGAGCTATTGGAGGCGTTGGCTGTTGAAATGTTGCGGTTGGACCAGCTACTGCAAGCAGCCACTGCGCCCAAGCACCCTAGGGGAACCGATGCACCTGCCCCGATGCTGGCAGACGCCAAGCAAGCCCTTGGGGCCGAAGCACGGGCAGCGCTCAGCCTCTGTCGCCGTGGAATCGAAGCCTTCCATGAGACAGGCGATGCATTGCACCTTGGCAACCTGGGCGCCGTGATGCGTCAGGTTCAGGCTGCGATCCTATTCTTGGGGCGCGAGCAGCTGCACGCGCCTGTTCGGGCTCTGACCAATGCCTTGGCCGAGGACCTGCAGGCCGACGCCGTGGGGCAGGAGCGGATTGCACTGATCGTCGATGCGATGGTCACCTGCGATTACTTGCTGTCCATCCCCGTTGAAACCCCCCTCGACGCAACGGTGTTGGAACTGGCCGAGTCGACGACCCAAAGTCTGCTCCAGAAATAACCGGTTGCAGCCTCAATTTGTCGGGGAACTGAATTCCTGCTACGGTCTGCCGGCTACCCCGAATCGACTCCAGCAGCACGCACTCCCCCATGTTTTGGCAGCAGATCGATAGCTTTATCCCGGCGAACAGCCCCCTGGCCCCAACCGACCAAAGCCACCACCTGGTGTTTGTCGGTGATCGGCTGCTGGCGCCGGCGGATGCGCCGCATTGGCGCCCGCTCCACCAGGAGGAATGGCGCTGGCTCGACGTTGACCGCAAGGCCACGCATTATCTAGGCACCCTTGATGGCCACCCCTGTTATGCAGAGGACGTCGAAGGCCCCGCGCCCAGCGGCTACAACTCCATCGACTTGCGCAGCCTGCTCGGGCTCGCCAACGCGGACCTGTTCGCCGCCGCTGGACGGGGGTGGCAGATCGTGCAGTGGCACCGAGACCACCAGTTCTGCAGCCGCTGCGGCCAGCCCGCCGCCGACCACCACAGCGACCGCGCCAAACAATGCGCGTCCTGCGGATTGATCGCCTACCCACGGCTTTCCCCATGCATTATCGTGTTGGTCCACCGGGGCGAAGAGTTGCTCCTCGCCCGGTCACCCCAATTTCCGGCTGGCATGTTCAGTACCCTCGCAGGCTTTATCGAGCCCGGCGAATCCGCAGAGCAGGCCCTGGCGCGTGAGGTCAAAGAAGAAGTCGGGATCGAAATCGCACAGCCCCGCTATGTCAGCAGCCAGTCCTGGCCCTTCCCCAACAACCTCATGCTAGGCTTCCACGCCGAATACGCCAGCGGCGAGGTGCGCCCTGACGGGGTCGAAATCATCGAAGCCGACTGGTTTCGCGCCAACGCACTTCCTAAGGTGCCTGGGACCGTCTCCATCTCCGGCTGGTTGATTCAATCCTACCTGGCATCGCTGCAAGCCAGCTGACCAGGCATTTTCACCCCTCGGAGGTTTAGGGTGCCCGAAGCGCTCACCGAATACCTGCTCTTTTTCGCTAAATTGATCACGCTTCTGGTGGGTCTGCTAATTGCCCTCGGGCTGTTCGCAAGCAGTGCCCAGCGCTCCCGGCGCTCCGTCAGTGAGGGACACATCGAAGTCAAACCGCTGAAGCGCCACTGGGATGACATGGAGGCGCACCTGCGCTCCACGGTGTCGGACAAGCGTGCCTTCAAGGCCTGGACGAAACAGGAAAAACAGGCAGAAAAACAGCGCCACAAGCAATCCAAGCAGCACCGTCGCAGCCAGGACGCGAACACCCACCGCAAGCGCGTGTATGTGGTGCATTTCGATGGCGACCTGCAGGCCTCCCAGGTCAGCGCGCTGCGCGAGGAGATCACCGCCATTCTCAGTGTGGCCGAGGCCCAGGATGAGGTGGTCGTGTGCCTCGAAAGTGGCGGCGGCGTGGTCCACGGCTATGGGCTCGCAGCCTCTCAGCTCGACCGCATCCGCAAGCGGGACATCACCCTCACAATCTGCGTCGACAAAGTTGCAGCAAGTGGTGGCTACATGATGGCTTGCATCGCTGAGCGCATCGTCGCCGCACCCTTTGCGATCCTGGGCTCAATCGGAGTGGTGGCACAGCTGCCCAACTTTCACCGGGCCCTACAAAAACATGACATCGACTTCGAACTCCACACCGCAGGCGACTACAAGCGGACACTGACCCTGTTCGGCGAGAACACCGAACAGGGACGACGCAAATTTGTCGAAGAGCTGAACGACATCCATGACCTGTTCAAGGAGTTCGTACAAGAGCACCGCGCCGCCGTCGACATCGACCGCATCGCCACCGGGGAAGTCTGGTACGGCCGGCGCGCTATGGACGTCGGGCTGGCGGACGAGATCGCGACCAGCGATGAGTACTTGCTGCGTCAGGGAAGCGACGCAGACCTGTTTTCGGTGCAGTTTGTCGAGAAGAAGTCCATCCAGCAGCGGCTGGGGTTTGCAGGGCTTGGTGGGAAACTGCGCCGAGCATTTGCCCCGGCTGCGCTGAGCAACCCGGAACACTTGCAGCGGCAGGTGCCCCTCGCGGAAATCCACCATGAACAACGCGACCGCTACCTATAACGCACTACAAACCACCGAGGTGCGTGATGGGCTGTTTGACACCGCCATCAAAACACTGGCGGTGGACGACCTACCCCAGCACGCATTGCTGGTGGCGGTTCACTACTCTTCGCTGAACTACAAAGACGCGCTTTCGCTGAGCGGACACCGCGGCGTCACGCGCCACTACCCCCACACCGCCGGAATCGACGCTGGCGGCGTCGTGGTGGCCAGCGAGGACGACCGGTTCACGCCTGGCGACCCGGTGATCGTGACCGGCTACGACCTCGGTATGAACACCCCCGGGGGCTACGGCGAGTACATTCGCATCCCTGCCAGCTGGGCGGTTGCACTGCCCGATGGCCTGAGCCTCAAGCAAGCAATGATGCTCGGCACCGCAGGGCTCACCGCAGCACTTTGCGTCGACAAGCTGCAACGCATGGGGCTGCCATCGGGCGGTGACGTCTTGGTGACCGGCGCGAGCGGGGGAGTCGGCAGCGTGGCGGTGGCGCTGCTCGCGCACCTTGGCTGTCCAGTGGTGGCCAGTTCGGGAAAAACCGACCAGGCGAGCTACCTGCGCGAACTGGGGGCCAAAACCATCCTCGATCGGGAAACCCTGACCGATCCTTCCCAAAAAGCGCTACTGAAAGAGCGGTGGCAAGGGGCGGTCGACACCGTCGGCGGCGATACCTTGGTCAACGTGCTCAAATCCCTCAGCCACAGTGCGTCAGTGGCGTGTTGTGGCCTGGTCGCCTCCGCCAACCTGCACGCTTCCCTCATGCCCTTCATCCTGCGGGGGATCAACCTGCTCGGAGTCGACTCGGTCGAACTTCCGGTCGAGCACAAGGCCGCAATCTGGCGCCGATTTGCGAACGACTGGGCCGGGCTGCCATTCGACCGCATCTGCAAAGAAATTCCGCTGTCGGAGGTCCCGACCTACGCCGAGCGCATCCTGGCCGGCAAAATGATCGGTCGGGCACTGGTCCGGGTGCGCGATTGAGTCCCGCTCAGTCACCAAGCAGTTGATTGACCCGCTCAAGGTCGGCCGGCGTGTTGACCTCGGGGGGCGGTGTGACCTGCGCCAGCTCAACCACAATGCGCACCCCCTTGGCGAGCATGCGCAGCTGCTCCAGCATCTCACAGCGCTCCAACTCAACCGGCGCCCAGCGCACAAATTCGCGCAGCAACCCCGCTCGATACGCATAGATCCCAATGTGACGCGCCGCAGGGCAACCCGAACTGGCAAAGGCCTCGGTGTCTTCAAGGCCGAGGTCGCGTGGGTACGGGATGGGCGCGCGGCTGAAATACAGCGCCTGTCCCGACTCATCACGCACCACTTTGACCACATTGGGGTCGACAAAGTCGGACAATTGGGAGAGTGGTTGGCACAGGGTCGCCATTGCGGCCTGTGGCTGGTTGAGTAGCGCGAGGCCAACCTGATCCACCAGTTCCGAGGGCATCAACGGCTCGTCGCCCTGGACGTTGACGACCACCTCGTCGTCCGGAAGCTGCAGCTGTTCAACAACTTCAGCCAACCGGTCGGTGCCTGAGGGGTGGCGGTCCGACGTCATGACCACGTCCACCCCTGCATCAATGCAGCAGGCGTGAATGCGGCGGTCGTCTGTCGCCACCAACACGCGCCGCGCGCCGCTTTGCGCGGCCTGGGAATGCACCCGCAGCACCATGGGCGTACCGCCAATCAGCGCCAGTGCCTTGCCCGGGAACCGGGTTGATCCATAGCGGGCCGGGATCACAACAGTAAAGCTCAAGAAACACCTCCGGGGGTTGGCGATGGGGGCGGGTTGGAGCCGGTGGTTTCCCGCAGGCGGGATAGCAGGGCATCCAGTACGCCCGTCGGGATGGGCGCATCGACCTTGAGGTACCAACAGTCAGCATGCGCGAAGTCGACACACTTCACTGCGTCTTTTTCAGTCATCAGCACACGGCCGGACGGAATGTCCACAGCCTGGAACCGGTGGTGATCGGAAAACGCCCGCAATTGCGGCGCCCACCCCAGCTGTGCCAGGGTGTCAGCAAACCGCTGGGGGTGGCCAATCCCGGCGATGGCCTGAACCGAGGTTCCAGGTTCAGGCGCCGCGGGAGCGACTTCTTCACCTGTCATCAGGTTGACCAGCGCCACCGGGGCCACCTCCAGCGACCATTGGGGTGGGTGGGGGCGGGCCAGCAGATCGGGAACCCTGCCCGCGCCGTTCACCAACACCGCATCGACAGTTTCCAGCCGCTCCAGCGGTTCGCGCAGGGGGCCTGCCGGGATCAATCGGCCGTTGCCAAACCCCCGCTCGCCATCGACCACCACCAATTCGTAGTCCCGCGCCAAGCGCAGGTGCTGAAGGCCATCATCGGTCACGATCACCTCGACACCAAGCCGTGCAAGCTCAGCAGCCCCGCGGGGTCGGTCAGGGTCCACCACCACGGGCACCTGGGTGCGGCGCTGGATCAGCAGTGGTTCGTCTCCAGCCACCGATGCGTCATCGCCACTGGTGACTTGGTGGGGCCAGCGCGCAGGGCGTGCCCCGTACCCTCGACTCAGTACGCCCACCCGCATCCCACTCAGCCGCAATGCTTCGACCAGGGACACCACCACAGGTGTCTTGCCGCTGCCGCCGACAATCAGATTGCCCACCACAACCACAGGCGGACCGGGGTGCACGGCGCGCCGCAGCCGGCTGCGGTAACTCCAATTGCGTACTGTAACCAGCAGCGAATAACCGCAAGCCAAGGCGCGAAGCAGCAAATTCGCCGGCTGACCGGCGTACCAAACCGCGAGCAGGTGCCGTTCGAGGCGCGTTCGCAGCAGGAGAGGCCAGGTCAAACCATGCCGCCTAGGCCGAACCACCCGCCGCAGCGCTGCCCGTCTCGGCAAACTGCCGGCGGTACAGCTCAGCGTACAACCCGCCTTGCGCGACCAGCTCTTGGTGGCGACCCGTTTCGACGATGCGTCCGGCATCCACGACCAGGATGCGGTCCGCGTTGACGATGGTAGAAAGGCGGTGAGCGATCACAAAGGTGGTGCGCCCCCGCATGGCTTCCTCAAACGCCGCCTGAATGTGTTGCTCGGACTCAGTGTCGAGCGCAGACGTGGCCTCGTCAAGAATCAAAACCCGGGCGTCTTTTAGCAACACCCGGGCAATGGCAATGCGCTGGCGCTGGCCACCGGACAGCATCATGCCGTCATCCCCCACCCGGGTATCGAACCTATCGGGCAGGCTTTCGATGAACTCCAGGGCGTGGGCCTTATGCGCCGCCTCTCGCACCGCTTCGTCGCTGGCGCCCTCAAGCTCCCCGAATGCAATGTTGTTGCGGATGCTGTCATTGAACAGCGTGACCTGCTGCGAAACCAGACCGATTTGCCTGCGCAGGTCTTCAAGTGCGAAGTCTCGAAGCTCGATCCCATCCAAACGAATCTGGCCTTCTACGTAGTTGTAAAACCGCGGCAACAAGCTGACCAAAGTTGACTTGCCGCTCCCGGACCGCCCCACCAGAGCGATGGATTCACCTGGCTGCACCGTGAAGTTGATGTTGGTCAGCACTGCCTTCTGACTCGTGGGATAGCTGAAACTCACACCCTCGAACTCAACCTTGCCCTGCGCCCGACCGAGCCGGCTTGTTCCATCGTTGGCCTCTGGCTCCTGGTCCAGCAAGGAGAAGATTTCTTCGGCAGCAGCGAGCCCACGCTGTACGACTGACTGAACGTTGCTAAGCTGACGCACGGGTTTGGCCAACAGGCTGGCGGCAGTGATGTACGCAACGAATGCCCCCGGCGTCATTTCACGCATGATCGAAGGACTGAGTGCCAGCCATACCAGGGTGCCAATCCCAAGCGCCATGATGATCTGAATTGCCGGACTGCTGATGGCCTGGGTGGTCTCGAGCTTCATGGACTGTTGGCGGTTGAAGTTGTTGGCCTGACCGAACCGCAAACGCTCCTTCTCGGTGCCCCCAAAAGTTCGAATCTCCTTGAAGCCATTGATCGCCTCTGCGGTCACGTGGGTCACCTCCCCCATGGAGCCTTGGATGCGCTGGCTTGCTTTGCGAAACCGGCGTCCGGCATAGCGCACGATCCAACCAATCGGTGGCGCCAGCACAAGCAGTACCAGGGAGAGGCGCCAGTTCGTCCATGCCAAGTAACCCAGGATTCCCACAACAAAAAAACCCTCCTGGAGAACGATTTTTACGGCGCGGGTCGCAGCCCCTGTGACCTGAGACACATGGAAGGTCACCATCGAAATCAGG
>DHQM01000179.1:9340-10173 GCA_002408105.1 Gammaproteobacteria bacterium UBA5338
GGTCACCATCGAAATCAGGTGCCCGGCAGGGTGCGAGTCGTAGTAGGCGGTGGGGAGTTTCAGTAGGGTCTCAAAGATGGCGGCGCGCAAATCGTAGACCAGGCAATGGGTGACCCTGGCAAGGCCGTAGTTGCCGATGAACCCGCCGATGCCCCGCGCAATGAACAACAGCACGATGATCAAAGGGATCAACCAACGGTGGTATGGCCGGGGGTCGCTGAACGCGTCGATGATGGTCTTCATCAATTCCGCAGAAGCGACTGTGGCACCGGAAAACAACATGAAACCGAGGACACTGGCCAAAAAAGGAACCCAGTACGGCCACACATACCCCAGCAGCCGCCGGTATATGGCCAAATCGCGGGTGTTACTTCGAGAAGACGTTTGGTTCAAGGCGCGGGCCACTGGTGGCAGAGAAATCCGGGCCGCCCATTATGCCGCACCCCGGGATGTCCATCGAATTCAGGGAGGACTGAGACGCCGACCTAGCGGGGCTCTCGGGTGGTGATCCGCAGGCGCTCGAAGCCAAGTTGACCGGCTGCATCCATCGCCGTCACCACTGCATGGTGCGGACTGTTGCGGTCCGCGGTAATGACCAGCGGCAACTCACGGTCGTCGCCAGCCACTTGCACGACGACTTCCTTCAGTGGCGCCACTCCGCCCCGGGGAACGGGCACCCCATTCACCGCGTACTGACCTGCGGTGTCGATGAGAATTTCCACTTCACGCACAGCCTCGGCACTGTCCCCGCTCGCCGCTTCCGGCAAGTCAACCTGCAAGTGGGTCTCTTTGGTGAAGGTGGTCGACACCATGAAGAAGATCAGCAGCAGGAA
>DHQM01000179.1:10431-11057 GCA_002408105.1 Gammaproteobacteria bacterium UBA5338
TCAGCAGCAGGAAGACCACGTCAATCAAAGGAGTCAGGTTGACGTCGACAGCTTCCTTGCGAGAGCGTCGAAAATTCATGATCGATCCCCTGATCCCTGTCGAACTTGAGGGCGCTGGGACATCAGGTCAGCTCGCGCTCACCGTGGAGCACTTCAACCAGTTTTTGCGCTTCCTGTTCGAGCCCGACCACCAGGTTATCGACCCGCCGCAAGAAAAACCGATGAAACATCAGGGTGGGTATCGCAACACTCAAGCCGGCAGCAGTCGTAATCAGGGCCTCAGAGATTCCGCCCGCGAGTACCGCGGCGTTGCCAGTGCCTTCCACCATGATGGCGGTGAATACCTTGATCATCCCGATGACAGTGCCCAGAAGGCCCAAGAGCGGAGTGATTGCAGCGATGGTGCCGAGAAAATTGAGGTACCGCTCGAGTTCATGAATGACGTGGCTGGCCTCCTCCTGAATGCTCTCCTTCATGATCTCGCGCCCGTACTTGGAATTGACCAACCCAGCAGCAAGGATGCGCCCCAATGGAGACTCCTGTTTGAGGGCCCGCATGCGCGGCGCATCCAACTGGTTGTTCTTGATCCACCCCCACACCTCAGTCAGCAATTCAGCCGGCAGGAT
>DHQM01000015.1 GCA_002408105.1 Gammaproteobacteria bacterium UBA5338
CGCCGCACCGTTCAAGGTGTCGTCGCCCCCACGAATCTCGCCAAGATGGAAGGTTTGATCCGCGAGCGGGTGAGCGGCATCCTGGACGGGCTGCCGGTTGGTGAGACCTTCAACTGGGTCGAGCGGGTGTCGATCGAGCTGACCACTCAGATGTTGGCCACGCTGTTCGATTTCCCCTTTGAGAAGCGCCGCAAGCTCACTTTCTGGTCGGACGTTGCCACAGCAGTGCCGGGACCGGACTCTCTCATCAGTTCGTACGACGAGCGTCGCAAGATCCTGATCGAAGAGTGCGCCGCGTCCTTCATGGAACTCTGGGACCAGCGTGTCAATGAACCGCCCAAGACCGACCTCATTTCCATGCTTGCCCACGGTGAAAGCACACGGAACATGGCGCATGAGCGCCCGATGGAGTTCATTGGCAACCTGATCCTCCTCATCGTGGGCGGCAATGACACCACACGGAATTCACTGTCCGGTGGCGTGCTGTTCCTCAATGAAAACCCGGCCCAATACGACAAGCTGCGCCAGGATCCCGGGCTGATTCCGAAGATGGTCCCTGAAATCATCCGTTATCAAACTCCCTTGACCCACATGCGTCGTACCGTCACCCAGGACACCATCCTGCGCGGCAAGAAAATGAAGCAGGGGGACAAGGTGGTCATGTGGTACGTGTCTGGCAACCGCGATGACGAAATGATCGAGCGTCCGTACGACTTCGACATTGACCGGGAACGGCCGCGCCACCACTTGTCCTTCGGCATGGGAATCCACCGTTGCATGGGCAATCGGTTGGCGGAGATGCAATTGCGGATCGCTTGGGAGGAAATCCTCAAGCGGTTCCATACAGTGGAAGTGGTCGGTGAGCCCTCGCGGACCGACTCCAACTTTGTAAAAGGCTACCTTGAACTTCCGGTTCGTGTGCACCCGCACTGAGGTTGTGCGTGCCCCTGGCCCCGCGGGGCCATTTCGGGGGGGTGCGAGTTCCCGGAAATGGACTTCCGGTGGCTGCCGCCGGGTTCGTTGAGCCAATCCTGCAGAGAGGTGACAAACCATGAGTGCTGTAGAGAGAGAATATAACCACATGGTGGGCCAGGACCCTTACGCGGTCCCATTGGAAGACTACGACGTGTCCCAGTCGCAGCTGTTTCAAACCAACACCATGTGGGGTTTCTTCGACCGGCTCCGCAAGGAAGACCCGGTGCACTACTGCAAGGACTCGGAGTTCGGGCCCTATTGGTCCGTAACCAAGTTCAGCGACATCATGGAAGTGGAAGCCAACCACGAGGTGTATTCCTCGGAGCCGACCATTTCGGTGGTGGACCCTGAAGAAGACTTCGACGTTTCGATGTTCATCGCGATGGACGAGCCGAAGCATGGCGACCAGCGTCGCACTGTGCAGGGGGTGGTGGCGCCGACCAACCTGGCCAGGCTGGAACCGCTGATTCGCCAGCGTGTGAGCGAGATCCTGGACTCCCTGCCGGTGGGAGAAACGTTCAATTGGGTGGACCGCGTCTCGATCGAGCTAACCACTCAGATGCTGGCCACCTTGTTCGACTTCCCATTCGAAGACCGCCGCAAACTCACCTACTGGTCGGACTTGGCAACGACCCGTCCAGAGCCAGGTGCTCTGGTAGAGTCGCGTGAAGAACGCCGTAGAATCTTGATCGAAGACTGCCTTGGGACCTTCACCAAGATCTGGAACGAGCGGGTCAACGCGCCGCCGTCCAACGATTTGATCTCGATGCTTGCGCACGGTGAATCCACGCGCCACATGCAGCCGTTCGAGTTCCTTGGCAACCTCATGCTGTTGATCGTTGGCGGCAACGACACCACGCGGAATTCCCTGTCGGGTGGGGTGCTGTTCCTGAACGAGAACCCAGATCAGTACGACAAGCTGCGGAACAATCAAGACCTGATCGCGAAAATGGTTCCTGAGATTATCCGTTATCAAACCCCCTTGACCCACATGCGCCGCACCGCCACCCAGGACACCATCCTGCGCGGTAAAAAGATCAAAAAGGGCGACAAGGTGGTCATGTGGTACGTGTCCGGAAACCGGGATGATGAGGTGATCGAGCGTCCGTATGAGTTCGATATAGACCGAGAACGTCCCCGCCACCACCTGTCCTTCGGCATGGGCATCCACCGCTGCATGGGCAACCGTCTGGCCGAGATGCAGTTGCGTCTCGCCTGGGAGGAGATCCTGAAGCGCTTCCGCACCGTGGAAGTGGTTGGGGAGCCGGTGCGCACGGATTCCAATTTTGTGAAAGGCTACCTCGACCTCCCCGTGCGTGTTCACCCCTGGTGACACCGGGTGGCTCGGTGCTAGTCAGGTGCCGCTGTTCAACCCGTCCAGGGGCCGAAAGCCCCTGGACACCATGGAAGTCCACTCAAACAACCTAGGTTTAGAGCCATGACCGCCGTCGAAAAACAATACAACCACATGGTGGGCAAAGACCCGTATGCAGTCCCCCTGGAAGACTATGACGTCTCCCAGCCCGACTTGTTTTTTACCAACACGCAGTTTGGTTTTTTTGACCGTCTGCGCAAAGAAGATCCCGTTCACTACTGCAAGGACTCGGAAAACGGCCCCTACTGGTCGGTGACCAAGTTCAACGACATCATGGAAGTGGAAGGCAACCCGGAGGTGTACTCCTCAGAGCCGACCATTGCGCTTGCCGATCCGCGTGAGGACTTCCAGGTTTCGATGTTCATTGCCATGGATGAGCCGAAGCATGGTGACCAGCGTCGCACGGTACAAGGCGTGGTTGCACCCACGAACCTTGCCAAGATGGAAGGTTTGATCCGCGAGCGGGTATGCGGAATCCTGGATGGACTGCCTGTCGGTGAGACCTTCAACTGGGTGGACCGTGTCTCCATCGAGCTGACCACCCAGATGCTTGCAACACTGTTTGATTTTCCCTTCGAGGAGCGCCGCAAATTGACCTATTGGTCCGACGTGGCGACCACCTTGCCAGGCCCGGATGCGTTGGTGTCATCGATTGAAGAGCGCCAAGAAATCCTCATTACCGAGTGCCTGCCAGCGTTCACCAAGTTGTGGAACGAGCGCGTCAACGCGCCCCCATCCAACGACCTCATTTCGATGCTTGCCCACGGCGAGTCCACTCGACACATGCAGCCATACGAGTTCCTTGGCAACCTGATGCTGCTGATCATTGGTGGCAACGACACCACGCGCAACTCGTTGTCCGGTGGCGTACTGTTCCTGAACGAAAACCCGGACCAGTACGACAAATTGCGCAGCAACCCTGGGCTGATTCCGAAGATGGTTCCGGAGATCATCCGTTATCAGACGCCGTTGACGTTCATGCGCCGCACCGCCACCCAGGACACCATCCTGCGCGGGAAGAAAATCAAGAAAGGCGAGAAAGTCGTGATGTGGTACATCTCGGGGAACCGAGACGATGAGGTCATTGAGCGTCCGTATGAGTTCGACATCGATCGAGAACGCCCCCGTCACCACCTGTCCTTTGGCATGGGGATCCACCGTTGCATGGGCAATCGGCTTGCCGAGATGCAGCTGCGCATCACCTGGGAAGAGATCCTCAAGCGCTTCCACACGGTGGAAGTGGTCGGTGATCCAGTGCGCAACTACTCACCATTCGTCCGCGGATACGCTGAGCTGCCTGTGCGGGTCCACCCACTGTAGCGGCGCTGGAGAAAAGCTCGGCGCCATGCTTTTTGGCGTACCTGCTTGACTTGGAAAAAAAACGGCCCGTACGCGGGCCTTTTTTTTTGGGGGGTATTGTGCGAGCGGTGCTTTGCGCACAGCCCGACCCAGCTGGTTGGATCGCCCCCGAGGACGCAGTCAGGAAGAGCAGCTGAGCTCCAGCGACTGTGCCCAAAATGGTATGGGCCCCGACCAGGAGTCGGCCTGGGCATGCTCTTCAAAAGGGCTTTGAACCACGTACAGCAGCTGCTCGACCAACTGAAAGTCGCCCCGCTCGGCGCGCTCGATCGCAGCCTGTGCCATGTAGTTTCGCAGCACGTACTTTGGGTTCGTGCTCAACATCTTTTCTCGGCGGCTGTCTTTAGAGCTTACCGGCTCCGCATCGAGCCGGGTTCGCAAGCGATCGCGCCAGCGGAGCCAGGGTGTCGGGTCGGAAAAAAGTACGCTCGCACTGGACTTGACCATGGTGTCGGGGTCGTCCCAACTCAAAGCGCGAAAAAAGCGGGTGTAGTCGACTTGCTGGGCGTTGAGCAGCTCCAGCAGGTCAAACAGCAGTTCGCGGTCTCCCGGTTGCGCTGCGGAGAGTCCAACCTTGGCGCACAGGCGTTGTTCGTAGCTCTTCAGGTAGTGCTGCTGGTAGCGGGTCAAGGCGGCCTGGCGCTCGGTCGCATTGACCCAGGGGGACAACGCCTCAGCCAGTGCGTTGAGGTTCCACAGCCCGATGGCTGGTTGCTGATCGAAGCTGTAGCGGCCGCTGTAATCGGAATGGTTGCAGTTGTAGTCGAACCGATAGTGGTCCTGAAAGCCAAAGGGACCGAAGTCCAGCGTGTCCCCATTGATTGCCATGTTGTCGGTGTTCATCACGCCGTGGGTGAAACCCACAGCCTGCCATGCTGCGATGGTTGCTGCTGTGCGCTCAGCGACCTGCAGCAGCAGGGCCGCGGGAAAGTCCACTTCGTTGAGCAACGCGGGGAAATGGCGGGCCAGGGTGTAGTCAAGCAGTTCACCGAGGTGTCTGTGCTCGCCCCGGTGGTAAAAGTACTCGAAGTGACCGAAGCGGATGTGGGTTGTCGCCACACGCGCAATGGCGGCGCCAGTCTCGGGTGTTTCCCGCATCACGGCCAGCGGGCTGGCCACGACGCAAAGTGCCCGAGTGCTCGGGATCCCGAGCCCCGCCATGGCTTCGCTGCCCAAATATTCTCGGATGGATGAGCGCAGCACTGCACGTCCGTCTCCAGTGCGCGCATAAGGGGTGGCGCCGGCGCCTTTGATGTGCAGGTCCCAGCGTGTGTCGCCGGGTCCCACCACTTCGCCGAGAAGCAGGCCTCGCCCGTCGCCCAGCTGGGGGCTGTAGCCTCCGAACTGGTGCCCCGCGTAGGCCATGGCCAAAGGGTCGGCACCTGGAGGGATCCACTGCCCTGCGGCCATGTCGCGGCAGGCCAGGGGGACGTCATCGCCCACCCACCCGAGCAGTGCGCCCACCCTCGGGTTATAGCTGACGAGCTGAGGATCGGGCAGGGGGTCCGGCCGAACCCGGGAATAAAAGTCCTCGGGCAAGCGCGCAAAGCTGTTGTCGAACTTCAAGCCATTCAAGGGGATGAACACTGGGGCATTGGGGAGGCCGAGGTACCATGGCCTGAATTAAAACAGGCAAAAGTGGTGCCCGACCAGGATTGAACCCAGTGTAGTGTAGGGTTGGGATGCGGGAGTGACAAGGTGGCCAGCGGTCGAAACGCATGGAGGGAGCCGCCAGGCTCCCTCCATGCGAAGTGGACTCCGGCGAGTGTGCCAGGGGGGCACCCTTCGCCGGTTGCAGACTGCCGGCTAGATTGCTTCGAACAGGCCCGCTGCGCCCATGCCACCACCAACGCACATGGTGACGACGCCGTACTTTTTGTTCTGGCGGCGCAGCTCCCGACACAGGTGGCCGGTGAGGCGAGAACCGGTCATGCCGTAAGGGTGACCGATCGAAATCGAGCCGCCATTGACGTTCAGCCGATCCATGTCGATTTTCAGGCGATCCCGGCAATAGACCACCTGCGAGGCGAACGCCTCGTTGAGCTCGAACAGATCGATGTCGTCAATCGTGAGGCCACGGCTCTCCAGCAGTTTGGGCACTGCGAACACAGGGCCAATGCCCATTTCATCCGGCTCGCAGCCCGCCGCGACAAAACCGCGGAAGTAGGCCATTGGCTCGAGTCCGAGTTTCTCGGCCATGTCCGCGCTCATGACCAAGGTCATGGACGCCCCGTCAGACAGCTGCGATGAGTTGCCGGCGGTAACGGTACCGTTTTCGGGGTCGAACACAGGCTGCAGGGACGCGAGCCCCTCGAGGGTGGTGTTGGGGCGGTTGCATTCGTCCCGGTCAACGACACCTTTCAGCTCTTCGGTCGCACCCGTGGCCTTGTCCTTCTTCATCCAGGTCACTTCCATGGGGACGATTTCGTCGTTGAACAGGCCTTCGTCCTGGGCCCGGGCGGTGCGCATCTGGCTTTGGTAGGCGTATTCGTCCTGGGACTCGCGCGTCACCTTGTAGCGCTTGGCGACCACTTCGGCGGTTTGCCCCATGGGCATGTAGATGCCCGGTGCCTGCTCGGCGATGGTTGGGTTCACCAGGCCGTCGGTGTTGCTCTTGCCCTGGGTCAGAGTGATTTGCTCAACTCCGCCAGCGGTGATCACGTCGGCGCAGCCACTGGCGATCTGGTTGGCCGCAATGGCAATGCTCTGCAGGCCAGAGGAGCAGTAGCGGTTCAGGCTCAGGCCGGCAACGGTGATGGGGAACTTGGAAAGTACAGCGGAGGTACGGCCGATGTTCATGCCTTGATAGCCGTCGTGGGTGGCTGCCCCGACGATGTTGTCTTCGACCAACGCGGGGTCCAGTTTGCTGTTGCGTTCGATCAGCGCGTTCAAGCAGTGTGCGACCATTTCATCGGGTCGGGTCATGTTGAAGGTGCCGCGGAATGATTTGGCCAGCCCAGTGCGGACGCTGTCTACAATAACGACTTCGCGCATGGTGATCTCCCTGAGTGATTAAGAGTTGTTATGCACAATGATGCAGGTGTCTGAGCGCGTGGCTGAATGGGAAGCCATGCGGGCGATCAAGTATCGGTTCATGCCCTGTGTCCAGTGCTCCTGGGCGGGTGCTGCTGGCCCGTGAACGGGGGCGTTGCAGCGGCATGGCGACACCCTGAAATGGTACGGAACCCCCCGCATTGAATCAAGAACGCGACTCCCCGTCCCCGTTGCGTTGGGGTGGTGTGACGAAGGCCAACAAACCCAGCTGCTCGTATTGCGGCTGGGCCTTGGGGGTCAACAGGCCGACGCGCTTGAGATTGGGCATGATCCGCGTGAACAGCTGGCTACGAAAGTTCGCAGCCACCTGCGAGTTCAGTTGCCAAAGGCGTGCTTCTTCAGGGTCCCAGCCGAATTCATCGAATACACTGGTGGCCACGAGTCGCTCGCGAACCGACGCGCACATCTCGAAGGCGAGCAAGGCAGCGGCTTCCCGCTCGTCGCGGGACAGGCTGTGCACCACTTGTTCGAGTACGTGAACCCCATAGGTGACGTGTCGCGCCTCGTCTGGAATGATCCTGTGACAGATGGATCGAAACAGCCGATCGCGGCAGGTCATTTGCGCGGCGCTGAACGCCCCCACTGCGAGCCCCTCGATGATGAGTTGCATGCCGACCACTTTGAGATACCACCGTTCCTCGCCAAGAACGCGGTCTAGGATGGCTTTCAGTTCCGCATTGATTGGGTGCAAGTAGCCGACCTTTCTCTCGAGGTACGTGGTCAGCAATTCGAGGTGCAGGGCCTCGTCGTGGGTCTGGTAGGCGGCGTACAGCTTTGCCTCGTAGCTCGGAGCCGATGCCACGATTTGTGCCGCCACTAGCATGGCCCCCTGGGTGCCGTGCAAGAAATTGCTGCAGGTGTGTGCGTGCATGTGCCAGTCGAAGCGGATGCGCTCGGCTTCCGAGAGGGCTTCATAGGAGGAAAATCCGCGAAACGCGTTGTACATCGGTTCCGTGATGTAGTCCTGTCGGTCGACGGGTAGGGTCCAGTCGAAGTCCGCTTCGATGTTCGGCATCTTTCCGCGACTCAACTCAACCAGCCGTCCGATGCGTTCGTTCTTGGTGCGGTAATCCCAGGTGTACCTACAAGTACCCCGAACGCGAAACCCTTCCCCAAGCGACGAGGAGCTCGCCTGCTGTGTACGTGGTGGCAGCTCGTGCGAGGCGTCCAGCTCGATGATGTGCCGCGGCGCTCCCGAGTCGTGGTCCTGGGGACGCATGGTGAATTCCTGCTCTGCTATGCCCCGTGCCTCGCCTGTTATGCAGTTTTCGGCCCAGCGCGTTGGCAATGAGCCTGAATCAAACCCCAAGAGCGCGGGCGGCGCATTGATGCGCGTCAAAGGGTGGTGATCGAACAGTCATTGGTTGATGCGCGCGACAAGGGGCGGCCCATCGGAGCGTGGTCTGTCAGACAGGAAGAGCCAAGCGCCAAGAAAACCCGAACGTGCGCACATTGAGGCACCGGTAAACTTGCCATTTTCGGCTGGATGGACTAGAAGCTTAATAGGTGAATGTTCGATGGGGAACGGACTGGCCCTCAGTGCAGTTCATTGCCCATATACAGGTCGCGGTTGGAATCAACACCACTGGAACGATGAAAACGAGCCGACGCAACTATCCACGGATTCATCACCGGATGCCGGTTTCGGTCCAATTTCCAGACGGCAATTGGATGCGGGCCGAGCTGATTAACATTTCTCCCAACGGCTTGCTGGTCCGGTTCGAAAAGGAGCAGTTGGACGAACTGCTCGCTGAGCAGCGTCGCAATGCCAGCGCCGCGCCCGTTCAAGTCCAACTGTGGCTCGAATTTCCTCTGCAGGGCTCCGAGCGGGGCATGCGCGCCAGCTGCCAAGTCCTGGTTCCGCGGCGGGTTTCCAAGCTGGAGTACCATGTCCCCATGGTGTTCCTGGAGGTCGAGCCCGCCGGTGTGCACAACCTGAATCGATTCATCTGTAGCGAACGCGCCCGCGCCACCGCCTAGCGCAGTGTCGCGGCCTTCTCCAGGCCCTCCTCGAAGTCGCGCTCCAGCGCGCCACTCAACCGCTGCTCCTCAAGCCAAGCGTCCACATACGCCTTCCACAGCAAGTCTGTTGGCAGCAGATAGGCTTTTCGCGTTTTGGTCAGGGTGTGGTCCGGCATTGCTGGGCACAGCCTAGGGCGAAGCCGCGACTGCAGGCGCACCTCGATGTCGTCGGTGAACATCACGTCTGCAGCGCCGCGAACCAACTCGGAAAAAATGGTTGTGTTGTCGGGATGAATTCGGATTGAGGCACTTTGGATGTGCCTCCGAGTGAACACCTCGTTGGTTCCACCAGGATTCACGACCACCCGCACACCGGGCTGGTCGATCCGGTCCATGCCAGAGAACCTGTCAACGTCGGTGCAGCGAACGATCGGGGTCTTTCCTCCAAGGTGATAGGCGCCGCTGAACAGCCCTTGGCGCTGGCGTTCCAGTGTGTGTGTGACGCCGCTCATGGCGATGTCAAACCGACCGGCGGTTAGGTCGGCCATCAGAGCGGGCCAGGATGTGCGGACATGGCGCACCTCGACGTTGAGGCTTTGTGCCAGTTTCTCGCTCATTGCGATGTCGATGCCGACAAACCGGCCCGCGCTGGCATCCCAATGGCTGAAGGGCGGGTAGTCGCCGGTGGTTCCGACTCGAAGGTAGCCGCGTGCCAGAACCGCGTGCAGGACATTGACGGTCTGAGCACTGCGGTTTGCGCGCACAGCGAGCATGGCGTCAAACAGGCTGTTGGCGGCCGGGGCGGTCAAGTGTTCGACGGCCACGGAGCTGTTGAACTGGGAGCGATGTGCATCTACCAGCGCGGCTTCACGTAGGGTGGGTTCTGCCCCTGCCAGCGCAACGACCAGGGCTTCACCCAGCGCCAGCAACTGGGGGCGCAGCTCGGTTGCGAGGTCTGGCGCCCGCTCCGAGGGGCTTGGGGGGGTGCGGCCCCATTGCGTGATCCAGCCTTGTTGCACGGCCTTGGCGGCGCTGATTTGCGCGTCAAAAAAGCGTGCGGTCGTCTCGGGGTCGAGCCCGGCACGGCTGGCGGCATCGACAGCCGCGTCGATCACGCGCCGTTCTCGTGCAGGCGCCGCGATGGGGGCTGCGCTGCGGAATTTATACAGGGCGACGTCGCGCATCAATTCAAGCCGTGCGTCGATGAGCGCCAGGAGTTGCGCAAGCGGTGGAGTTGGGTGAGCGGGTTCGGCACCGGTGGCGGCGTTGCTCCAAGCCAGCGCGAGAAGCAGCCAGAACGAGAATCGCTGGAACCTATTCCTCGGTCTCGCGCCCCTCATGCCTTGGACCACTGGTCCATGACACCGCGGACCGTACGGACAAAGCCGAGTGGCTCATCGAGAAAGACGTGGTGCTGCGCGTTTTCAACTGGAATAAACGGCACAGCAGGCCCGTAGATCTCTTGCATCCAGGCCACTGAATCGGGTTTGAAAAACACGCTATCGGCCCCGTGAATCACCACTCGGGGCAGGGTCAGTTGTGGGATGTCTTCCACCAGTGTTCGGTAGTCCATCTTCTGATTGAACAGGTGGTCGAACTTCCACATGACGCCATCGGATACATTCATGAGGGAATGGCGCGCGATGTAGTCGAGGATGAAGTCGTTGTCGCAGGGCTGCTCGGGAACCAGTTTGAAGCGGGTGAGCGCTGTTTCCAGATCGGGGTAGGTTTTCTTGGGCCTGAACGGCGTGTTGGTTTCGTCGCGCTTTTCGAACGCCTCGGGTGACATGACGACCGTGTCCACGATCATGATTCCGGCGAAACGCTCCGGGTATAGGTGACCGGCTTTGATGGTCCCGAACCCCCCGAAACTGTGGGCAATCACGATCGCGCGGTTGTCAAAGCCAGCGGCGTCACATACCGCGACGATCTCTTTGGCAAAGGTCTCCGGCGGATACAGCCCCCGGTGGTCGCTGTCGCCCATGCCGCTTAGGTCCAGTGCGGCCACAGAATGGCTTGCCGCAAACTGCGGCGCGATGAAGTCCCACCAGTGGGCGTGAGCCCCGCCCCCGTGCACAAACAGCAGGCCGGGCTTGGTCTCTCGCTGTGCGTCGACCCAATGGCGGTAGTGGATCCAGGCCCCTTCGACCTGGATGTAGCGGTCTTCGCAGCGGGCCGTCACGGCATCACGAAACCAGCGTGGGGCGGTGGGAACGATGGGGGTCACGGTGTTGGGTACTCCTGATCCAGGCCGGTGGCCGCCAGTGGCAGCGCAAAACTCGAAATTATATCCCAGCCTGCCGGTCAACCAGGATTCGACAGAGTACAATTGCGGGATGAGCGCAGCGACACCACTCTTTTCCTATCGGCCCCATTGGGCGGCCTGTCTCGGCCCTGCGCCTTTTTTGCCAATGACCCGGCATGAGATGGACCAGCTTGGCTGGGACAGCTGCGATGTCGTGCTGGTGACTGGCGACGCCTATATTGACCACCCGAGTTTCGGGATGGCCTTGGTCGGTCGTCTGCTGGAGGCCCAGGGATTCCGAGTGGGGATCATCGCGCAACCGGACTGGCACAGCGCGGACCCGTTCCGGGCCCTGGGGCGCCCCAACCTGTATTTCGGCGTCACCGCGGGCAACATGGATTCCATGGTGAACCGCTATACCGCCGAGCGCCGAATTCGCTCGGACGATGCCTACACCCCGGATGCAGCGCCCAACCGCAGGCCTGACCGCGCCGCTCTGGTGTACGCGCAGCGCTGCAAAGAGGCGTACAAGGGGGTGCCCGTGGTGCTCGGTGGCATTGAGGGCAGCCTGCGGAGAATCGCCCACTTTGACTATTGGTCGGACCGGGTGCGCAGGTCCGTTCTGGTCGATGCCAAGGCCGACATTCTGCTGTACGGCAATGCGGAGCGGGCACTGGTCGAATTGACCCACCGACTGGCCCGCGGCGAATCGATTGAATCGTGCCACAGCCTGCGCGGGGTGGCTTTTGTCCAGCCCGCCGGGTGGATGCCGGCCGACTGGGTGGAATTGGACTCCACCAGGGTCGATGTGCCCGGTCAGATCGACGCCCAACCCGATCCCTACGCGATGTCTCCCAAGGCGGAGGGCTCACCTGCGCGTTGCGCATCAAAGGACACTGGTCCAGAGAGCACACAGGTGATTCGGTTTCAGCCAGCGCGTGGCCGGCGCCTGGAACGCAGCCGCACGGCAGTGCGGCTGCCGAGCTTTGAGGCGGTGCGGGATGATCCTGTGCTCTATGCCCACGCCTCGCGGGTGCTGCACCTGGAGTCGAACCCTGGCAACGCGCGCGCCCTCATCCAGCGCCATGGGGACCAGGACCTGTGGGTCAGCCCGCCACCGGTTCCCCTCACCACTGCGGAGATGGATGGGGTGTTCGACCTGCCCT
>DHQM01000241.1 GCA_002408105.1 Gammaproteobacteria bacterium UBA5338
CGGCCCTTTCCGGCAGCCGATGCCCAGCACCTGGCGCTGGTTCAGGCGTGCTATCGCCCAGGGGACGACGAACCCAACGGGCTGAGCCTCGTTCAAGAGGTCAGCGGAGCCAATGCTGCGCGGCCCGCATTGGATCCAGAGGCGACTGATGCGTGGCGGCGTCGCATCGGTCGCAGCGGCCGTGGCCGGCTCGCCCACCAGGTGTTGCTGAAACTGCTAAGCGAAGCCTCTCCTGTATCGAGAAAGGCAGAAAATGCGGCGTTTATTCAGTGCTTGAATGACCCCCAGCACCGGGCGTTGCTGCATGTCGCTACAGCCGAAGCCAAAGCGGCACAGGTGCCAGGTGTCGACCCGGCGCTGGCTGAGCCCGTGCACCGTGCGGCGGTTGTGGGCTCCGGGACCATGGGCGGGGGCATCGCAATGTGCTTTGCGGACGCGGGCATTGAGGTCACGGTGCTCGATTTGGACGAAGCAGCCCTCGAGCGCGGCCGCCAGGTGATCGAACGAAACTACGCGGTGGCTGTTCAGCGCGGGAGCCTGAGCGCGCAGGAGCGCGACGCTCGCTTGGCACGCATTCGCACCACCACAGAGTACCGCGACTTGGCGCAGGCCGATGTCGTGGTCGAAGCCGTTTTCGAAGACCTTGGGCTCAAGCAGGCGGTGTTTGCTCGCTTGACCGATGTGATGCGTCCGGATGCCCTGCTGGCAACCAATACCTCGGGCCTCGATATCGACCGCATCGGCGAGGTCACGCGGGCACCGGAGCGGGTGATCGGCATGCACTTTTTCAGCCCCGCCAATGTCATGACCCTCCTGGAGGTGGTTCGCGGTGCCAACACCAGTCCTGCGGCCATTGCGACGGCCATGGGCCTCGCCAAGCGCATGGGGAAGGTGGGAGTACTGGCTGGCAACTGTCCTGGATTCATCGGCAATCGGCTGCTGCGCGGATACATCCAGCAAGCCAACGAGCTGGTACTTGATGGAGCGTTGGTGGCCCAGGTGGACGCGGTGCTGCGTGATTTCGGGCTGCCCATGGGTCCGTTTCAGATGATGGACCTGACTGGGCTGGATGTCGGCTGGCGTGCCCGCAAAGCGAATGGCCGAGAGCCCGCACCCAGTGAGCGGGTACACGACCGCCTGTGCGAACAGGAGCGGTTTGGACAAAAGAGCGGGGCCGGTTTCTACCGCTATGGAGAAGACCGGCGTGTTCCCGTTCCGGACCCTTCGGTGGACGCCTTGATCGCCGAGGTCGCCCTTGAGGCCGGGCGCACGAGGCGGGACATCCCCGACGAAGAAGTGCTAGAGCGTTGCCTGTTTCCCTTGATCAACGAGGGTGCGCGGGTTTTGGAGGAGGGCATGGCGCTGCGCGCAAGTGACATCGACGTGACCTATGTGCACGGCTACGGGTTTCCTGCCCATAGAGGCGGGCCCATGTACCACGCCGAGCAGCTCGGCTTGGCCCACATCGTGGCCCGCCTTGAGGAGTTGGCCGCCGAAGGGGGCGCGTTTTGGGCGCCGGCGCCGCTGTTGCAGCAACGGGCCGCGGCCGAAGGTACATTCTCTGCCGACTAGCTAGGTCTCAGTCCCACTGGCGTACAGCTGCCGGTGTGGCTGCGAGTGCGTCCATTCCGCGAGCATGGTGCGAACCGCCGCCACAAATGCCAGAGGCTGGTCAAGGAACAGGTGGTGGTGGCACTCGGGAATGGTCACGAAGGGAACCCGCTCATCCAGAGACTGAAACATGTACCGCTCGACCTCGGGCGTTACCACCGAGCTGTACTCGGCGTTGAGCACCCCGCACCGGCAACTGAGGTGTTTGAAGTCTTCGCACCTGGGGCCTTCATGAAAGGGTGAGCGAAACCCGTCGTCGAATTTCCAACTCCAGCCGCCCTCCACTTCAACCACTGAATGCAGCGCGATGTGGTCAACGATGTACTGGTTGGCGCAAGGTTGAGGTGGCAACAACCGAAAGCGGGCGAGTGCGGCTTCTTTGTTTGGATAGGTTTTCTTTTTGCGGATGGGCGAACTGCTTTTCCATTCGTAGTCCGGTGGCCGAATGGGTGAGTCGGCCAAAATCACACCCCCGAGCCTGTGGCCGTAACGTGCCCCAGTCCGCAAGGCAATGAAGCCCCCCATGCTGTGCCCGACCACCACGGTGCGGGTGTCCAAACCCGCGTGCCCAATCACGGCCATCAGTTCGTCGGCGTACTGGTCCGCCTCGTAGGTGCTGCGGTGGCCACTGTCCCCCATGCCGCTCAGGTCCATGGCGACCACTTGGTGGCTGGCCGCAAAAAACGGCGCGATGAAGTCCCACCAGTGCGCGTGAGCACCATTGCCGTGCACCAAAAGCAGCCCCGGCTGGTCCGATGCTGGGCCCCACCGCAGGTAGTGAATCGGGCAGCCATCCACCTCGACCCAGTGGTCACTGGGTTGGTTCAGCACAGCGCGCTGGAACCACTCGGGTGCATCGGTGTGAGGGCTAAATGACATCGGAGCTCTCCATTGGGTGGCCTTTTGGGTGTGTCCCACGGGCGGCGAGATGCTACTCAAAGGCAGCCGCGCGATCCAGTCGCTCAGCGGGCGTTTGGCCTGCGCTCTGGTACAGTCTCGGGTTTGATTGCACTGAATGGCGCCATATGGGCATGCGGGTCTACTACGGCTGGAAACTGCTGGCCGCCCTCGGATTGATTTACTTTCTCTCGATTGGCACGGTCTTCTATGGCCTGTCGGTCACCTTGCCCGAGTTTGTTTCGTCGCTCGGTTGGAGCCGATCCGAAGCGAGCGCGGGGTTCTCCATCATGACTCTGGCGATGGGGCTGTCCGGCCCCTTGGTGGCCTATTCCATCGGCCGCTTCGGCGTGCGTCCGGCAATGGTCGTTGGGGGCGTGGTCGCGGCCTTTGGTGCGGTGAACATGTATTTCACCAACGACTTGTGGCGCTACTACATCCTGGTTGCACCGTTTTTGGGGGTCGGCGTCGCGATGCTGTCGATCCTTCCCGGCACCCAACTGATCTCGAATTGGTTTGCGCGCCGCCGGGCGTTGGCGATCGGGCTTTTCATGGCATCCGGTGGGTTGGGCCGGGCGCTCGTGGTGCCTCTGTTCGCCCTCGTCATTGATGCCACTGGCAGCTGGCGGCTCGTGTGGCTCATCATGGCGGGGAGCACCCTGCTGTGTTCGCTGCTCGCTGCCTGGGTGGTGCGGGAGCGTCCCGAGGACATGGGACTCGCTGTGGATGGAACCCGCCGTGTCGCTGAGGCCGACACGGACCCCAAAACAATGGGTCCTGAGCGCAAGGTCTTTCGCTCCGACCGGGACTGGCCGGCACGAGAAGCGCTGCGGACGCCAGCGTTCTGGATGTTGATCGCCGGTTCGGCAACAGCGGTGGTGGGGGGGGCCCTGGTCAATAGCCAGGCGCTGCTCCACCTGCAGGACCAAGGGCTGGATGTCGTTCTCGCGGCGACGGCATTGGGTGTGGTCGGGTTCGTGAGCATGGGGGGGCGGCTGGTCTCCGGGGCCCTGGGCGACCACATTGAGCCCCGCATTCTGCTGGCCTTCGGCCTGGTGCTGATCGGCGTCGGACTTGTGATTTTAAACTACACGAACTCAGCTTTTTTAGCTTATGTTTTTGCAGTCGTTTTTGGACTGGGAAATGGCCTTGCGTTGGTGACGACGCCAGCGATTCTTGCCAACTTTTTCGGCAGTGGACATTACGCTTCGATCGCAGCGGTGCGCGGCATCGTCACGACGCTGCTCTCGGCCGCTGTGCCCATTGGCGCCGGCTGGTTTTACGATCGCTTCGACACCTATGGCGCTTTTTTCTGGGGATACACCGGCATTGCGGCCCTCGCCATCCTGAGCGTTGCAATGCTGCGTCCTCCCGGTGGCGCACAGCGCCCGACAAGCCGGGCTGGCGCAGGAGCTGAAGCGGCAGGCAGTGCCATGGCGACAACGATGAACCCGCCCCGCACCCGCTGAGGCCTGGCCCGGCGTCTCGCAACAAAACGACACGGAGGAAAAACTCATGGGAAGACTGGAGCGAAAAGTGGTTGTCATTACCGGTGCAGGATCGGGGATGGGCGCGGCCCACGCGGACCGAATGGCTCGAGAGGGCGCACAGGTGCTGCTCACAGACATCAACGAGGCGGCAGTCGAGGCGGTGGCCGAGCACATCCGTGGGCAGGGGGGGTACGCGTTGCCCATGCTCCAGGATGTGTCCAGCGAGGCCGATTGGTCTGAGGTGATCGAACGTGCGATGGAACGATTCGGCCGGGTGGACGTACTGGTGAACAACGCTGGCGTACTGCTCGCTCAAGCGGTCCAGGACACCAGCGTCGAGGACTGGGAGCGGGTGTTCGCGGTGAATGTGCGGGGTGTTTTTCTGGGTTGTAAATCGGTGGTTCCTGCGATGCGCGCGGCAGGCTCGGGCTCGATCGTGAACATCTCGTCCATCTACGGGCTGGTCGGTGCTGAGGGATCGGCCGCCTATCAGGCCAGCAAGGGGGCTGTCCGATTGCTCACCAAGGCGGCAGCGAGTGACCTCAAGCGGGACCGGATTCGGGTCAATTCGGTCCACCCGGGCGTGATTCTGACACCCATGGTGGGTGATCTCGCGCAACGCCCCCAGGCCTTGGAAGCGATGAGCGCCCGCATTCCCTCAGGTCGCGCTGCCGAGCCCGAAGAAGTCTCCGGTGCTGTGGTGTTTCTGGCATCGGAGGACTCCAGCTACGTCAATGGTGCAGAGATTGTTGTGGATGGTGGCTACACGGCCATTTGAACGCGTGAGTGTTTGCCCGTCGGGCAACGTTGCCTGCGCTGACAAAAAAACGGCGGCCACAATGGGCCGCCCAAGAGGAGTGACTTCACACCAAGTCATTGCCCGCCATCGGGCGGCAACGAGGACTGCTGAGGGCATGCGATCAAGTAAATGGGTCGCGAATCTCACCTCTGATCCAAGTATAGATGCTATGCGGGGATGTGTCGGAGGCACTGCCGAGGGCATTTTGGGCTTCCCCTCGCAGCGCAGCTTGCCTTGACGCCTGGCGTAGGCTGCGTGTTAACTGGCGCTCAGGATTCAATGCGGCGGGCATGGTGGCTTGCCGGAATGCACAGCAACAATAAAAACAAAACAGAATAAAACAGGAAGTTTGCGATGGGGTTGTCCGAGCGCGCGGCAATCGTCGGCATCGGCGAGACCGAGTACGTCAAGGGTTCGTCGCGCACTGAAATCGAGTTGATGCTGGATGCCGCCAACCGCGCAATTGCGGACGCTGGCCTCAAGCCGTCGCAAATCGATGGGGTGATTCCGCCACCCATCTACACACATGCCGAGGAGCTGGCTGCCAATCTGGGCATTCCCGACCTGCGGTTCGCAGCCACGGTGAACATGGGCGGGGCGAGCCCCACGGCTGCGGTTGGCCATGCGGCCTCGGCCATTGCAGCGGGTCTTGCCAGGCATGTCCTGATTCCGCTGGGGTGGAAAGGCTACACCGCCTTGCGCCCCAAGCCGGGGCAACCCCCGGGGCGCCCGGTTGGCCTGAACGTGCTGATGGCCACGATGCGTGACTTCTACCTCCCGTATGGAGTGACCGCTCCCGTTCAAATGTACGCCTGGTTGGCCACCCGCCATCAACAGCTGTACGCCACCCCGCCCGAGGCCACGGGCCACATCGCGCTGGCCGCGCGCAAACACGCCCAGTTCAACGAACGGGCATTGATGCGAGGACGGCCGCTTGACATGGATGAGTACCTGTCGGCGCGCTGGATCGCTGAACCCTTTCGGCTGTTTGATTGCTGCCTGGAAACCGACGGCGCCGCGGCTGTGGTGGTCAGCCGCATTGACGAAGCGCGCGACCTGCCGCATCGGCCGGTGGTGATTCAAGGAGCCGCCGAAGGACACCCCTACCCGGCGGACGACATCCCCTCGCGACCGGACCTGTTCCGCATTGGTCTCAGTTTCGCTGCCCCCCATGCTTTTGCCATGGCCGGTATTCGTCCCGAAGACGTCGACTTTCTGCAGGTGTACGACTGCTTCACCTACGTGGTCCTGCTGCAGCTGGAGGCCATGGGCTACTTTGAGCCCGGTGGCGCCTACGACTGGCTCAAGGATGGGCAAATCGAAATGGGTGGGCGCTATCCCCTGAACACCCACGGTGGCTTGCTCAGCCAGGCCCATGTCTGGGGCCTCAACCATGT
>DHQM01000207.1:0-649 GCA_002408105.1 Gammaproteobacteria bacterium UBA5338
CCGCGGGCGCGCTGCGCAACCCCTAAGGAATTGCATGTCCCCCATTCTGGAAGTCCGAGACCTGCGCAAATCCTACGGCCCACATCAGGCCGTCGATGGCGTTTCCTTTCATATCGAGGCCGGTCAGTGCTTTGGCCTGCTGGGGCCGAATGGCGCTGGAAAAACCACCACCATTGAGGTCATCGAGGGCATCAAGTCCCTCAGCGGTGGCGAGATTCTGTACAAAGGAAAGCCACCCACGCGAGCATTCAAGCAAGAGGCTGGCATTCAGTTTCAATCCACCGCGCTGATGGATTTTATTCGGGTGCAGGAGATCCTCGAACTCTTCGCCGGCTTTTACCCCCGAAATTTCCCGCTCGAACGGCTCATCGAATTGTGCGACCTGGGTGGGTTTCTCAACCAATTCGCCACCAAACTTTCGGGCGGTCAACGACAACGGCTGCTGTTGGCGCTGGCCCTGGTCAATGACCCCGAAATCGTGTTTTTGGACGAACCCACCACAGGGCTCGACCCCCAGTCCAGACGCCGTTTTTGGGAGCTGATCCGGTCGGTCAAGGCCGCGGGAAAGACCATCGTACTGACCACCCACTACATGGAAGAAGCCGAGGACCTGTGTGACTACCTGGTGATCATGGACCATGGGCGCATC
>DHQM01000207.1:844-2402 GCA_002408105.1 Gammaproteobacteria bacterium UBA5338
GATCATGGACCATGGGCGCATCATCGAGCAGGGCAAGCCACAGGATCTGTTGCGCGCGCACTTCCCCCATGTGTGGGTGTGTCTGGATGTAGCGGACTTTCCAACACCCCTGTCTGACTGGCCGGAACCGGCCGTTCAGGCGGGGGATGAAATACGGATTCGGGCGCACTCGGTGGAATCTGCGCTCAAGCACTTGATGGAGCGTCAGGTGCCACTGACCAGCCTGCGTGTGCGCAATCCGAGCCTTGAGGATCTGTTTCTCGAATTGACGGGCCACAGCCTCAGAGAATGAACCCCATGGAATCGCCATGAAAAAGTTTCTTGCGCTGCTGCACGCGCGCAATCTCGAGTTTTACCGGGACCGCGCATCGCTGTCCTGGAATCTGCTGTTTCCGGTACTCATCGTGGTCGGCTTCGTGTTCGCCTTCAGTGATGACGACCGATTTCTCTACAAGGTCGGCGTCTACGGCACCGATACGGCGTGGCAACAAACCCCTTGGGGCCAGATCGAGCACATTGAATGGGTGCCCGTGGACGAACTGGAGCATGGCATTGAAGCGGTTCGCTACCACCAGCTGGATCTTTTCGTTGCAACGGATGCACCAGGGCGGTATTGGGTCAACGAAGATTCCGCCAAAGGCTACATCCTTGAGGAGCTGTTCACCGGCCGCACCGACAACCAGCTACACCGAGAGCCAGTCACCGGGCGCAAGGTGCGCTACCTGGACTGGGTGCTTCCAGGCATTCTGGGGATGAACATGATGTTCGGCTCGCTGTTCGGAGTCGGCTATGTGATCGTCCGGTACCGGAAAAATGGCGTGCTCAAACGGCTTCAAGCAACCCCGGTCACTCCCTTGGAGTTCCTCACCAGTCAGGTGCTATCGCGGCTATCGATCCTGCTGGTGACCGCGGTTGTCATTTACGTCGGTTGCGACCTGTTTCTGGATTTCGTCATGCGCGGCGCATACCTTGACCTGCTGATCATCGGCGCGCTGGGAAGCATGTGCTTGATTTCGCTTGGCCTCTTAGTTTCAAGCCGCACCGCGAGCGAAGAGTTGGCCGGCGGCCTGCTAAACTTCGCGACCTGGCCCATGATGTTCCTTTCTGGCGTGTGGTTTTCGCTTGAGGGTGCGCACCCAGCGCTGCGCCAGTTGGCGACCTTACTCCCCTTGACCCACATCGTGGGCGCTGCCCGCGATGTCATGATCGAAGGGGCAGGGCTTATGGACGTGTGGCCATCCTTGGCAGCCCTGTGTGCGATGACGGCAACGTTTGTCGCGCTGGCGGCCCTGCTGTTCCGGTGGAACAAAGACTGACCGGTGCCGGGCCGCCCTCAGTCGCGAAAATTCTTGAACTGTAAGGGCAAACCGCAATCGGCCTCGCGCAGCAACGCAATGGCCTGCTGCAGGTCATCCCGCTTCTTACCACTGACGCGGACCTCGTCGCCTTGAATGGCAGCCTGCACCTTTAGCTTGCTGCCCTTCAGTGTCTTCACCAACCCTCGGGCGGTCTCCTGATCGATGCCCTGGCGCAGTGTCACCTGCTGCTTCACGAGCTT
>DHQM01000207.1:2564-5319 GCA_002408105.1 Gammaproteobacteria bacterium UBA5338
TGCTGCTTCACGAGCTTCCCGGACGGCTCCAGCGGCCCCGCCTCAATGCAGGCCACGTCGATTTTTCGTCCAGCCAGTTTGGTGCGCAGCATCTCAAGCATTTGCTCAAGCTGGATGTCCGCCTCGGCGGTTAGCTGGACACTGTATTCGGACTGCTCGAAGCCGGCTTCGACGCCCTTGAAGTCGTACCGACTGCCGAGCTCCCGCCGGGCCTGATCGACAGCGTTGGTGACTTCGTGCAAATCGATTTCGGACACCACATCGAACGATGGCATGCTGAACCTCCCCGCAACGGCGACGGGATCAACTCGCCGCCGAGCCAAATCGCGATTGTACCAGCCGGGAGCCGTTCACCTAGAGCTTAAACCGCTCGACCACTGACACCAGGCCATCGGTCAGAGCGGCCATTTTGCGACTCGCCGCCGCGGTCTGCTCAGCCCCCTCGGCCGACTGTTCGCTGACCGACCCTATGGCGACAACGTTGCGGTCAATCTCGTTGGCGACTGAACTTTGCTCTTCGGCCGCGACCGCAATCTGCTGGTTGAGGTCGAGGATTTCGTTCACGGCGGCGGCAATGTCGCTCAACGCATGGCCCACTTCGCCCGATTTGGAAACCGTTTCATCCGTCATTGCGCGGCTTGCATTCATGGTGCGAACCGCATCGTCGACACCGGCTTGTAGCTGCTCGATGATCTGCTCGATTTCGCGGGTCGAATCTTGCGTGCGCTGGGCGAGCGTACGAACCTCGTCAGCCACCACGGCAAAACCTCGCCCTTGCTCTCCCGCCCGAGCCGCTTCGATGGCAGCATTCAACGCCAACAAGTTGGTTTGCTCCGCCACGCCTTTGATGACATCCACCACACGGCTGATGTTTTCACTGTTCTCAACCAACCGGTTGTTCACCTTGACCGTGTTGCCAATTTCACTGGACAGGCGCTCAATGGTCTGTTGCGTCCCGTCTACCAACTGCTGGCCCGCGGCGGTGGTTTGCTGAACTGTTCGAGCCGCATCTGCAGCACCAACAGAGTGCCGGGCCACCTCTTGCACGGTGACTGTCATCTCGTTCATGGCCGTGGCGACTTGCTCAATTTCACCGCGCTGCACCTCGGCCCCGCGGCTGCTCATAGCGGAGATTTCCTCAACTTCGCTGGCCTGGCGCGCCACTTGGGTGGCCGTTTCCTTCACCCGCGCGATGAGGTCATGTACGTTGCGGCCCATGGCACCGAACTCACTGGTGAGTTCGCCAAGCTCGTCATGACTTTGGGACTCCAGTCGAATGCGAAAATCCCCTTGCGCAAACTGGTGCGCTGCCCCGTAGAGGGCGCCAATACCCGCCCGAATCGAAATGTACAGCCCAGTGTAGAGGTAGGCGCTGACCAGCACCGCAAACAACAAGCCCGCAAGCAAACCAGCGATTCGCAACCGGTGGACCTCCTGACGGGCGACCAGCTGCGCTTCAAGCACGGGCAACGCTGCCTGCGCCAGTACAAAGTGTCCATCGACCACATCGGTGAGCTGGGCCCAGTAATCGGTCCAGGCCATGTCCGGGCCTTCACCCAAGATCAGTTGGTTCTCGATCAAATCCTGCAAGGGCAGGTACGCGTCAGCCAAATCATTCGCCATGTCGCCAAGCGCCTGCACATACTCGCCATGGGGCTCGATGCTCGCGTCGATCAGCTGGCGGAACTCATTTTCGGCAGCCTCAAGCTGGCTCAACGCCGGCTCCAGTGCCTGCAGCATGTAGCTGGTCATACTCGGACTCGTCAGAATCCCGGCACCCACTCCACGCGCATGCTCGACGCGGCTGACCACGCGAGGAACCTCGCGCACCGTGGCGCTGACCAGCATATAGACCGCAGGCTCCTCGTCACGCGCAAGTCCCGACTCGATGGCCAGGGTATGCAGCAAGCGGTCCACCTGTGCCAAAAACTGTTGCTCCTCTTCCATGCTCAGCCGCGCATCGTTGTCGATGCCAGTGGGGTCCAGGGCCTTGCTGCGGGCCCAGGCTGCATCCAGTGCGTCCAGGTCGCTGGCCAGCCGGTCGGATGGACCCAGCGATGCCGCAGCCTCACGCAACGATCGGAGCGAAGCGTCAAGGCGCTGCCGGGCGTCGGCATAGGCCGAGGCGAGCGACGGGTTGATGCTGACGCGGGTGTAGGATTCGACAATCGGGTCAATCAGGCTTCGGTAGGACCCGGCCAGGCGCCTGGTCTCAAGCGCTGCCTCAAGCACCTCTAAGCCGCGCAGCTCACGGCTCCCGGTCTCCAACTGCTTAACCACATCCCGAACCAGGCTGGCGCTCAGGACCAGTATCGAAAGCAGAAACACCAGGCTCACCAGCCCGAATTTCTTCGCAAAACTGAGGCGATTCATGAGTCGAATCGCCGGTATCAACAACGCGTGCATGCATCCACCTCGTTCCTTTTGCCTCCCCAAATGGGCAGGCAAAGCCATCAAGTTTGCGGATACAGCGCGAATTCCGCAGAGCGAGCCCCGGTCGGAGTGCCCTTGGGTTCAGTACTAAGGATAGACGCTGGCCAGGTCGTTTCCAGGCCCTCCCCCGGCTACATGAGAAGGCGCCGGAGGTCCGCCAAGCCGTCCGCCAAGTGGCTGCAGAACCGTGCGGCATCGGCCCCATTGATCACACGGTGGTCGTAGGACAGCGCCAAAGGAAGCAGGGTGCGTGGCACAAAGGCACCCTCTTGAAACACAGGTCGGACCCCAGATCGGAAGAGCGGGGTCCGACCTGTGTTTC
>DHQM01000243.1:0-4896 GCA_002408105.1 Gammaproteobacteria bacterium UBA5338
CACAGACTCCGGCATGGCCCATAAGGTTCACCGGCAGCCGCTCGCAACAACGCCGTTGACTGATTCAGCCGCGGCCGCCCACTCAGGAATCAATGTCAATGAATCGGAAAGAACAATTGTGGCAACAAGGGCTTGAAGGAACACTCGGCGTCCCTTTTTCGACCGGCAACCGCATCGAAGTGCTGCGCAATGGGGTCGATATCTTCCCCGCCATGCTCAACGCCATTGAGCGCGCCGAACACTCGATCGACATGCTGACCTACGTCTATTGGACCGGCGACATTGCTGAACGCTTCGCCACTGCGCTCAGCAGGCGCGCACAGGCAGGGATCGAGGTGCGGTTGCTGCTGGACGCCGTGGGCGCAGCACAGATGCGCCAGGAATGGATTCATGGCATGAAAAACGCCGGGGTCGACGTGCGGTGGTTTCGCGAACCGGTGCGCTGGCGGTTTTGGGTGGCGGACCACCGCACCCACCGCAAAGTTCTGGTCTGCGACCGGGCAACCGGCTTCACGGGCGGGGTTGGCATCGCCGAGGAATGGGAAGGCGACGCCCGCAACACCAGTGAGTGGCGCGACACCCACTTTCGCATCGAAGGGCCCGCAGTCTATGGACTGATGGCGGCCTTTCTCGGCAACTGGGCGGAGGCTGGCGGTGCCGAGTACCTGGACGCGCAGCGCATGCCCCGCCTGGAAGGGTCCGGTTCAGCACCCGTGCAAGTCATCCGTGCCACGGCCTCCATCGGCTGGAGCGACGTCGCCACGGTGCTGCGAACCTTGGTCCAGTCTGCACAAACACGACTTCGGATCGCATCAGCCTATTTTGTTCCAGATGCCCAAATGCGCGCGCTCCTGGTCGCGGCCGCCGAGCGCGGCGTCCAGGTGCAAGTCATGATGCCTGGACAACACCACGATGAACGGGTTTCTCAGCTCGCGACGGAAGATGATGTCGCGGAGCTTTTGCGGGGTGGCGTTGAGATATACCGCTACGAGGCCACAATGTTCCACGTCAAGGCAGTGACCGTTGATGCCTGTCTGGCCTGCATCGGATCGGCCAACTTCAACCAACGCTCCATGCGCAAAGACGATGAAATCGTCATGCTGGTGCTCGAAGCCGCCACGGTCAGCAAACTCGATCACCACTTCGATCAAGACCTGAAACAATGCCAACAGCTGACCCGCGAAAGCTGGCGCAAACGCGGGCCCCTTCAACGCCTTGGCGAGTGGCTGGTGCGGCCCGTACGTGGGCAAACCTAGCCCTGGGCCAAGCGGGACTCAGACCCCGGCTACGCCAGCCGGATCAGAAAAGCGCCAGCCATCCGCAGCACGCCCGCAGCAACCGCTAGCCCCCACACCACTGCAGGCCCCGCTGGCAAGTCGGCACACCAAGAGGTACCCAACCCAAGCCCATACCCGGCCGCCCCGATCGCGTAAGCAAGCCACCGACCCCATGGGTGTGCGTGGGCACCCAGGGCGGGAATGATCAGGCTTGCAAACACCAGGTACACCCCGATCAGTTGCACCGAAACGGTCACCGCCACCGCAAACAGGGCGAAGAACCAGGCGGAAGTGGGGCCTGGCGCACCCCCGCGCCACAACAAGAGGACGGCGACGGTGACAGCGGCTGGCCAAGCGAGGTCCGCATAGGCGACCCAGAGCAACTGGCCGGCCAGCAAGTCCGTTAGCCGTTCTCCGCCATGGGGGTCGGTGGCCAACACCAGCATGACCGCAGTCACTGCCAACACGAACACCACCCCGATGACCGCCTCCACCAAAGCGGGAAACCGGCGTTCCACCCACCGAAAACCGAATGCGCCAAACAGCGCCACCGCGAAGGCCGCAGCTTGGGTGACAACGGGGCTTGCTGAGTCCAAGGTCACAGCCACCAGCACCGCCCCAAGCGCAGCCAGTTGCGCCGTGGCAAGATCCAGAAAGATGATGCCACGGCGAATCACCTCTTGCCCCAGGGGCACATGGGTGGCCAACACCAGGGCAGCCGCCAACACCGGCGGCAGCCACAGGTCCATTCCAGCGCCCATTACCGCAAGGCCTGCAGCAACGCTGCAACAACCACGTCGAACAACAGCACCAGGTCGTCGGCTCCGTCCAAAGCCCCCACCGTGTGCGGCAGCACCACCACTGGTGCCCCGGTGCGCGCACTCAACCAGTGTGCCGCCTTGGGGTCGTCCAACGGGGAGACGACCACCCAATCCGCCACTGGGAGTTCCGCCAGCGCGGACAGGTGTTGCAACGACGGCGGCACCCCCGGCTTGGGTTCGAGCGCCGCCACCCGCTCGATACCGAGCCAGTCGAACAGGTAGACCCACTCCTGGTGGTGGACAATGGCCCGGCGTCCCCGCAAAGGCGTTGACTGGCGGGACCAGCGGGCTTCGGCCTCGCGCCAGCGAGCTTGGAACGCATCCCAGCGCGCCCGATGGCGGTGAGCGTTCTCTGGATCCAACTGTTGAAGCCTTAGCGCTAGCGACCGCGCGATTTGTTCCAAGCGCCTCGGATCCAGCAGAACGTGCGGGTTGCCCTCCCCGTGCAAGTCTCCATCGGCGCGGTCCAGTCGCGCGGGCCTGTCGAGCAGGTCCACCTCTGCAGCCGCTTCGAAGTGACCAGGCGCGCCCGGCAGCACGCGTGCGTTGCGCGCGCGCCGTTGTACCAGAGGCAGCCAGCCCACCTCCAGACCAGCTCCGGTACAGACGCTCAGGTCCGCCGCCCTCAGCCGTGCGACCAGGGATGGCTTGGCCTGGACATGGTGTGGATCCATGCCGGGGTGGGTGGCGCTGTAGACGTCCACTTCTTCGCCACCGAGCTCCTGCGCCAGTGCGGCCCACTCCGGCTCACAGGCAAACACCTGCAACTGCGCCGAGGCCAGGGGTGCCCCCAAAAGGCCCAGTCCGGCGGAAAGTGCCCAAGCCCGCCAGTCAATGTGGGTGGCCATGGCAATCTCCCCCTAGAAGCGGTGGGCGCCGTGGGCGCCAAGGGTGACAATGTACTGCAGGTGGACCTGGTCATCGCTGCGGTCGTCGACCTCTGCCTGGGCGTATTGCAGCCGCAACCGGCTGAACTCACTGGGCGACCAGTCCAACATCAGGGCCCAGCGGCTGGGGTCGTCGCCAGCGGACACCAGGCCCGTCTCCTCGGCCACATCGTCATCCGCCTCCCCGGTTGTGTTGCTCAGCGCCACCAACTGGTTGTCTGCGCCCACCCAGTCGTAGCGAAACCCGGCACGCCAGCGCGGGCGAAACTGATACAGTGTTTGGATGTAGCCGCCGTCCTGCTCGCCGTCGTAGCCGAACTGAGCGGCACCGGAATCTTCGACCAGGTCCACAAAGCCGTTTTCATCGCGGTACAGGTACTCGGCCTGAAGGACCCACGAACGTCCCTTGGAGAGCTGCGTTTTCCACACCGCGCTGACGGCACTCAGTGTTGCATCCCCGGAAAACACGGGGCCTGCGTGGTCGTGGTCATCGTGGCCGCCGGCCGCACGCGCATCGACATCAATCTCTCCATGGCTGACACTGAGTTGCCAGCTGTGCAGCACACCCAGGTCACCGCCAAGGCGGACGAAACCGAGCCAAACCGCGCCTACGTCGCCGTCCAGGCCACCCGCCGGGTAGGCACCACCACGGAACAACTCTGCTCCGACCTCCATCAACACTGAAGAGACCGGCGCCAGCCAGGTCGCCCGCAGGCCGTCATCGCCATACTGCCCTCCGAGCAGCGCCTGATAGACCATCGGCGCGTCGGCGAAATCCCAAGCGTGGCTGTGGCGCCCGTTCAGGTATCCAAGGTCCGAGTAAAACCGGCCCATCCGCACACCCAGGCCCGCGGGCAACGCCAGGGTTTCGATGAACGCCTCCTCCACATCGGTTTCCGTCTCGCCGTCGTGCTCGTGAAACCCAAGCGTGGCCTGGCCGAAAAACAAATGGTCGATGTTGGCCGAGGCGGTCAGCTCACTCTCCCAGAGAGCAAGCCCCTCAGGGTGAGGCCCGGCCTCTCCGCCGAGGGGGAGTCCCGGCCACTCAACCGACTCCGCTGGTTGGTCGAAGGCGGCCCATCCGCCTTGCAGTACCAGGCTCACGGCCGGGTTGAAACGGTTGTCAGCCCTGGATTCCGCGGCCGCCAACCGCGCCTCCAGCGCCTGGATTCGGGTTTCGTGGTCGCGGTCAGCAGCGCCGCGCTCTGGCGCAGCGACCACCGGCAAAGCACCGGCCAAGGCCGTCAAAAACATCGGGAATGCGGCCGTACGGACGGCCGTCATGGGTCCAAACATCATGGCAATTCTCCACAGGCAACGTACTGCGGCCCGACAGTGGCCGGGCGCGGATCGAGGTCAGGGTGTAGAAATCGCCAGGGGTGGGGCCCGGGCACCCGGGAGCCGGTGGTGCGGATCCCCGGCAGGCGGCGGGGGTGCATGGGACACGACAGCGCTGGATGGGGCGACCCCCAGACACCAGTCTGTCGGTATTAGCGGCGGCTGCAGGTTGCCCGCGAGGGTGCAGAGGTCACAGTCCTCAGCAGCGAAGGGTGCCGTTCCGAGGTCGTCAAAATGGGATGTCGCGTGGACCTGCGACAGGCCTTGCGCGCCCATCAGCAGGCCCACAGCCAGCGCAATGCGCCAACGGGCGGGCCACTTGGCTAAAACGGCGAAGAGCATCACGGGGAGGATCAATCGGCAAAAGCGGCATACTAATTGACAGCGCGCTGGGCTGCCAAGTCGCCCCCCTACAGAAGACGCCATTGGCGCGCGCCGGAAGGCCCTGTAGGATTGCGCCCCCAAACCCGAATTGAACCCGCGTGCGCTGGCGACTCAGTCGCGTTGCCCAACCGAAGCTTTCATGTACAAGATGCGGCTCAGCGTTGCCCCCATGATGGACTGGACCGACCG
>DHQM01000243.1:5141-5381 GCA_002408105.1 Gammaproteobacteria bacterium UBA5338
GAAATGATTGCGGCAGCTGCGGTGGTGCATGGCGACCGCGATCGGCTGCTGGAAATGAATCCAGCCGAACACCCAGTCTCGCTTCAGTTGGGCGGCTGCGAGCCCGAGTTGCTGGCCACCGCGACGAAGATCGGAGCGGAGTACGGCTACGACGAAATCAACCTGAATCTCGGATGTCCCAGCGACCGCGTCCAAGCCGGCCGGTTCGGCGCGTGCCTGATGAAAGAGCCGGAATTGGTG
>DHQM01000078.1:0-2882 GCA_002408105.1 Gammaproteobacteria bacterium UBA5338
GACGTGGTCGAAATCGACCCGGTCATCGATGCGTACCTGGAGTTTCGCGACCCCACCGGTGTTGTGGCGCCGGATGAGGACATCGCGGTCTGGGTGACGCTGTCTTTGAGTGGTGACTCGGCCCCTCTGGTCTATGATTCAAGCGCGCAGTTTTATGGATTTCCCGAATCCGCGATCCCGACCACCGGTGCCGGCTCGATCGACGGTGACTACCAGTACGATGTGCCCTTCGCCCAGTACGACTATGCGTATCTGTTTACGTCCAGAAGTTGCTCGGGCACCTTCACTGAAGGTTGCAGTGGTGGTGAATACGCAGTGGACACCGGGCCGTCGGCGTCCAACTGGTTTGGCATCACCGAGCCCTATGTGCTCAACCCTGGTGAAAGCCAGGATTTTTTGTTGTACACCCTGAGCCCAAGCACTGGCTCGGCGGCTCCGGGGACCTATGAATTGTTCAGTGTGGGTCTCGGGATTGGGGTGTCCGGACAGGACAGTGAGGGCAATCTGATTGACGCCGATCTGTTCCGCGCGTGGACCTGCAGCACAGCGGACCCTGCTTGCTCATTCTCACGCACAGTGGTCGCGCCCGTGCCAGTGCCGGCAGCAGTTTGGTTGCTGGGGTCTGCCTTGATTGGTGTCGGAGGCTTCCACCGAGGTCGGCGCACCCAGCGTCGATAAACCCCACTTGGCTGGAGCGCACCCATTGGCGGTGCGCTCCAGCTGCGGTGGACGCGGATGGATCTGGGTGTGAGGATCGGGCTGCTCAGCGGTAGCTCGGCTGCCCGCGGTACAGCCCCTGAAATTCGGCGCCATCGTCACGAAAGCGCTTGTAGTGTTTGCCCCGGTACTCGACGGTCTCGTCGTTCCCGGATGCGTCTGGCGCACTTTGGGTCGCGGTGGTGCTGGTTGCCTGAGCCGTCGGTGCCAGCGTCTCTCCAGCGGCAAATTCCATCAACTCGTTGTAGCGGGCGCGCATGTCAACCGACCCTGTTAACTCGACATACTGCTTGAGCAGTTCGATGAACTCCGGGTGAGACAAGCCCAGGCGAATGCCGAGTTCTTGCTGTACGGATTCGATGCACCGCCGGGCAGCGGCGATGGCGTCGCGGTTCAACAGCCATTCGTTTGCGGACATTGCGGGCTACCTCGCGGTACAGCGGTCTCGGCGGATGGTCATCTCCTTATGCAGGTTGCTCGGGCTGGCATAGAATTGGCCTGTCGCGGCAGCGTCACGTGCTGCTTGATTGGAATCTATACCCTTTGAGAACAGATCAGTGTGAACCAGTGCACGGAACCCTCGGGCTGGCCTGTTTAAATCAATCGGGTGTGGGTCGGTTGTTGAGGAGCTGAGCTGCCCTTGCTCTTGATTGTGATCGGGACGCGGCCGGAGGCCATTAAGCTGGCCCCAGTCGTGGACGCCCTGCGGCGATACCCTGGTGTGGCGTTCGAGGTGTGTCTGAGTGGCCAGCACCAGGGCATGCTCCGTCCATTCCTTGCACCACTTGGGCTGACCGGCGCCAGTTTTCTTACCCAACCTCCCCGTCACCCGGAATCGGAGCAAGCGCAGCAGGTCCGCCTCTGCGCCGGCCTCGGCCACGCCATTGAGCGACTCTCTCCAACTGCTGTGTTGGTTCACGGGGACACCACCACGGCGCTGGCCGGGGCTTTGGCCGCGCACCGACGGGGCATCGCCGTTCATCACGTTGAGGCGGGGCTGCGCACCGGCGATCCACTGTCCCCTTGGCCTGAGGAGATCCACCGGGTGATGATCGCCCGCATGGCCACCTTGCATTTTGCACCCACGGTTCGCGCTCGGAACCAACTGCTGCGCGAAGGTGTTCGCCCGGAGATGATCGAGGTGACCGGGAACACTGTCGTGGATGGCCTGTTTCAGACCCGCGGCCTTCTGCAAAACAGCCCCCAGTTCCGGCAATCCCTGGAAGAGAAGTACTTATCCCCTGGCGCGGGCCGACGCCTCGTGCTCGCCACGGTGCATCGGCGGGAGAATTGGGGCCGCCCGTTGCAGAACATCCTGACCGCGCTCGCCCGCTTGGTTGAGGAAGAGAACGTGCATCTGTTGTTTCCCGTTCACTCAAACCCCGCTGTGAGTCTTGCTGTGCGTGAGCGCTTGGGGTCTCGGGAAGGTTGTGCGCTGCTGCCGCCGCTCGATCACCGCACACTGGTCTACTTGCTTGAACGCATGGACTTGGTCATGACCGATTCGGGTGGTATGCAGGAAGAAGCCGCTGCCCTGGGTACGCCGTTGCTGGTGCTGCGGCGCAACACGGAACGGCCCGAGGGGTTTGGTGTTGCGCCCATGCAGCTGGGGGGCACGAACCCGGAAGAACTGGTTGAGCGGGCGCGCAAGCTGCTGAGTACCGGAACGGTCCGGCACCCATTTTATGGATACGGCGATGGCCGAGCAGCGCCGCGAATCGCGGCGCGTCTGGCGGCCTGGTTCAAGTTGCAGGCCGCAGAAAGCGGAGCGGCCTAGCGCGCCGGCGAAGGCCAAGGACACCCAGCGCAGCGGCGAGGAGCAATCCGGCGGGTGGAAGGGGCACAGGTGTTGTGGTGAGGCGCACAAAGTCCGCACCGTAGACCACGTCGAAGGTGCGTCCGGAGAACTGCGGCAGGATCAGCCGGTCGAAGCCGTCAAACACGGCATTGGCAAGTACGATGTCGAAGCTGTCACCGATTTCTGGTGTGTAGTTGTTGAACAGGCTGACCCGCAGCGTCCCACCCAGATTCGCGTCGGCTCCCACCAACACCTGATCGAACCAGTTCAGCCCGCCGAGTTCAATCGCCAGGATTCCAAACAGATCCAGGCTGTTGGTGAACTCGATTTCACCGCGCGCCGCTGGACCATTCCCCGGCGAGAGCAC
>DHQM01000078.1:3145-4065 GCA_002408105.1 Gammaproteobacteria bacterium UBA5338
GCGTTGGCAGTCAGGTGACCGTCGCCGCGCAGCCAAGTGTGCCCTGCCTGTTGCAGGTATTGGTCGGCGGACACGCTCGCAGCTGGCCCTTGGACCACCCAGTCACCACGGTTGGTGATCAGACCGCTCACCTGGAGTGCGGAGCCGCCTTGCACGGTCACCGAGGCGCCAGTGTGATTGACCAGGCTGTTGGCGTTTCCCGTGGCGCCATCCGTCAGGTTCATTGCGCCGAAATTGTCGAAGCTTTCCGACGTGAACCGCCCCGCTGAAGAGGCGGTGAGTGCGCCGCGGTTGGTCGTCGAACCGGTGACGAGCATCGCTGAGTCTGTCCCTTGGACCTCAAGGGACGAGCCGGTGTGATTGAGAGCGCTGTTGAAGGCTGCGGTCGCCCCAGCGGTGACCCAGAGTTCCTGGTAGTTGTCCAGGCTTTCGCCCTGAATGCGTCCGGCCGCGTCGATGCGCGCGTAGCCTCTGTGGTAAAACCCGCCATTGTCGCCGTTGGCGTCTGGCACGAGCACCAGGGCTGCAGAAGGGCCCTGAACCAGCAGGTTAGCGCTGGCGCTGGTTTGCAGGCGTTGAAGTTGAGCGGTACCCGAGTCCATAACCACCAACTGGCCCGCCATGTTCAGTGTGCCGGCCACGTCCAATGTGCCGGCGGTCACCGACGTTGCTGTGCCTTGCGTAGCGTCCAGCTGCAACACCGTGGCGGTGTCGGTATTGATCGAAACCGCCCCGCTTGCGATGCGGACTTGGTCGTCGGCAGTTGGCGCGATGCCACCTTCCCAGGCTGTGGCGTCGCTCCAGAACCCCAAAGGCATGTTCCAGTTGACAGTTTCTCCGATCACCGTCGCTGGCGCGACCGCGCAGCAGGCAGCAATGAGGACACCGAGGATCAGCCGGTCCGTTCCCTGCTGGGGGGC
>DHQM01000078.1:4285-4514 GCA_002408105.1 Gammaproteobacteria bacterium UBA5338
TCCTGCTGGGGGGCACCTGTAGCGGGATTGGCTCCGGGTCGGTGAGACGGACGCTGCGCCTGGTGCATGGCTGGCTCCTCGCTGGCTGCTGAATCGATTTTCGTGGCGGGTTTGGCCGGCATCTGTTAAACCTCTGCTGTCCCCACAAGTCCGCCATCGCGGGCCCATAGGGTACCGCTGCATTCTACCCCAGCATCCAGCGTGACGGCGGGCTGCACGCGCCGCGAAT
>DHQM01000046.1:0-1843 GCA_002408105.1 Gammaproteobacteria bacterium UBA5338
TCGTCCAGGGCAGCATCGCCGCTATCGAAGCAGGCGGCCTCCATGCCTGCCTGCTGCAGGGCGCGTTCGAGCACCCACCGAATGGAACGGTCATCATCGACAATCCACACGGTTTTTCCGTCAGCGGCCATTGTGGTCAGAGCTCCTTGGTTCAATGGTTGGAAAGAGCAGCACGAAACGGGTGCAACCGGGTTCACTTTGAAACTCGATGTGGCCCTCATGCTGGTGCACGATGGATTGTGCGATTGACAGCCCCAGCCCGCTTCCTTGCGCGTGACCGCTGACCATCGGGTGAAAAATATTCTCCTGCAAGTGCTCTGGTATGCCTGGCCCGTTGTCGATCAGTTCGAGCTGGCAGACCAGCCGGTGGGTCGTTGCGCCAATGGGTTGCTGACGCAGTGTCCGGGTGCGAAGAATGATCTCGCCACGGGCATTGTTCAGCTTGTCGCCTAGGGCAATGGCCTCCCAGGCGTTGCGCATGATGTTGAGCAGTGCCTGCACCAGTTGTTCCTGGTCCGCAGCGATCAAGGGGGTGCTCGGGTCGTAATCGCGGACCAGCCTGAGGTTGCCGTCAGTGGCCTCGGCGCGAATCAGGCGGGCCACGTACTCAAGGGGCTCATGGATGTTGATCGGCTGGAGCACCGGTGGGCGCTGCGGACCGAGCATCCGGTCGACGAGATTGCGCAGCCGATCCGCCTCGCTGATGATCACACTGGTGTATTCGTGCAACATTGGGTCGGGCAGTTCACGTTCGAGCAGTTGGGCAGCACCGCGCAATCCGCCAAGGGGGTTTTTCACCTCATGGGCCAGCCCGCGCAACAGCAGTTGGTTGGCTCGGCTGGCGGCGCTGGTGGCTTCTTCCTGGGCGATCTTGCGGATGCGGTCGAGCGGGCTGAGTTCAACCACAAAGGTGCCGTCCTCGGTGAGGGCGGAGAGCGAGTAGTCGACCAACAACTCTTTGCCGTGGCGGGTGCGCAGTTTCGCCTGGCGCTTGGTAAAGGGCAGCGGGCTGGCGGGGGGGTGATGCAGTGCGGACTCTCCAGGTTGGGTGGCTTCAGTCAACAGTTCACGCAGCGCCAAACCGCGCAGGCGGTTGCCGCTGGCTTCGAGCAGAATCTCGGCGGCCTGGTTGATGTAGCGCAGGTGCATCTGCGAATCCAGCACCAGGACGGCGAGGTGCAGGTTGTCCAACACCTGTCGGTGCAGACTGGTCGGCGGCATTCGGGCGGTTCCTCGCGAGGCTGCACCGGGACAATGCAATTAATGAACCAATTACGCCGACATCGGGTCGGTGCGGCGCTTGTGCGCACTTGCCTGGTGCGTCAACCGAAATTACACAGCCAAAAGGCACAACAGACGCCGGTCTGTAGAACAAAGTGTGCACCAATTAAGTGCATAGACGCGATCTGAAGTGCGCGGCGGGTCAGTTGCCTGTTGCGCCCCGTGCGGGAGCCAGGCGTGACGCCTGGTGGAGGTGCAGGGTGACCGCAGGTCCCTGGGCAAAGACATCGCCCTCGCCATCAAGCACCTGAAGTTGAAGTTGGTGGGACCCGCGGTTAACACCGGTCAGGTTGAACTGACCGCTTCGCTGCACAGGTCCGGCTGGTTGGCCGTCCAGTAACAACTGCAGCTGGTGTCCGGCTCGCAGGGGTGGTTTGACCTCGGCGATCACCCGTATTCTTCCCTGGTTGTCGCGCACAGTGGCTTCGTCGGCGGGCTCGATGATTGCGATTTGCTCGTACGTGAATGGGGCAGGCGCTGCGCCCTGATTGACTGGTGTCGCTGGCGGGTCCGGGAAGTTCTGGACATTGGCGGGCGGCAGTTGCACCGGCTCGGCATCCGG
>DHQM01000046.1:2087-2423 GCA_002408105.1 Gammaproteobacteria bacterium UBA5338
AGATGGGCGGTCGGAGAAGGTGGGGGTGGGTTGGCTCGGATCGCGGTAAATTTCGGCCCGGCTGACGGGTGCGCCGAGCGCCAGGCCCAGGCAGCCGATCAACAGGCCCGTGGCGGTGACGCGAGGCATTCTGGCGGGTCTGCGCATGTTTGGCAGTCTGTCGCGGTGCAGGATAAAGATCAAGAAAGAAAAAAGCCCCCGGGTTGCGGGGGCTTTCAGTCGAGCAGGCGCCCTGTTAGAGGCTGTAGTACATGGCGAACTCAATCGGGTGCGTGGTTTGCGCCAATCGGGTGACTTCGGCCATTTTCAGCGCGATGTAGCCGTCGATCATGTCGT
>DHQM01000046.1:2665-2940 GCA_002408105.1 Gammaproteobacteria bacterium UBA5338
ATGTAGCCGTCGATCATGTCGTCGGTGAAGACGTTGCCGGCGGTGAGGAAGCTGCGGTCGGCGTCCAGTGCCTCCAGGGCCATTTGCAGGCTCGAGGAGACTGTCGGGATGGACTTGGCCTCTTCGGCGGGCAGATCGTACAGGTCTTTGTCCAGCGCATCGCCGGGATGGATCTGGTTCTTGATGCCATCCAGGCCCGCCATGAGCATCGCCGAAAATCCGAGGTACGGGTTGCTCGTCGGGTCCGGAAAGCGCACTTCGATGCGGCGCGCTTT
>DHQM01000070.1 GCA_002408105.1 Gammaproteobacteria bacterium UBA5338
AGGACCTCGATTTGGAAGACCGAGGTGGCGGCTCCGAAGTGTACGCTTGGACCACGGGGATCAACTGGTACGCGAACTCCAAGGTGCGCGTGCTGCTGAACTACACGAACGTCAGTGCCAAAGGCTCCATCAACCTCGGGTCCAACGTACTCACGGGCCACCACGACGGACAGTTTGTGGCCCTGGTCGGGCAGTATTTTTTCTGACCAGCGGCGCACCCTAGGCTGCAATTCACCCATTCGAGACGGTATCATCGCGTCAATTCGCTACAATTTGTCACCCGAGACCCTCGCCAAGCGAACTCGCGACATGCACCTCAACCAGCGCCAGCTCATCGACCAGCTGCACGATCAGACGATCGAGTTTCTCGAACCGCTTACCAGGCGTCTGTTGGAGCATGTCGAAGAGTCCCTGTTCACACGAGCCGAGCGAGCGCCGAACAACCAGGTGCAGGCCGGCTATTTCGACGACTTGCGGGACCTGCGCTTCCACCGCGACCAAGTGGCTGCAGATTTCCTGCGCCGCATCAGCGACAACTTTGGGCGGTTTTCCAGGCGAGAACGCCTCCCCGAGAGCGAGCCGCTCTCTGGCTCAGCGCCACTAGGGCTCAGCCTGGTCGACGACCACAGCCTGAACCAGAACATCGCCACCAGCCGTATGGTGCAGCGCGTGCACGGCCAGTGTTTCCAAAGCCTGTACGCACTGCACCAGCGGTTGTCGGTGCTCAACCAAGGCCACAAGATTGAAGAAACCGAGATCCTCATTGGCCCTGAACAGCTGGTGCAGGCATTTCGCGGCAGCCTAGAAGTACTGAACGTCTCAGAAGAAGCACAGCTGCTCACCCTGGATGCGTTTGGCTCCGAAGTGCTAGCAGCCTGTGCTGCGCTGTATGACGGCTGCAACCGATTGTTGATCGAGGCGGACGTCCTGCCGAATCTGCGCTTCGATGTGCGCCGGGTACACGGCAGCAGCGGGAGTTCTCAGCGCCCCTACGAAGAGCCGTCCGCGACCGAACCGCGGGGAAGCAGCGACACGCTGCTGACTGCGCAACCAGCACCCGGCGGGGACCGAGTGGGCGAACTCGGCGATCTGCAGTCTCTGCTCGGACCCGCAAGTGAGCGCGGGTGGGCACCCAGCCTGGTTGCATCGCCGAAACCCTCCGCGGGGTCCTCCGCAGCACCTGGTCCCACCTACTCTGCACACCAACTCGCCGACGTGGTGACTGAGGTCCAACAACAAACCCATACCGGCGGGGCCGGGAGCAGCCTCAATCAACGCCAGACCGTTGATGAAGTCAAACAATTGTTGCTGGCACAGATCGAGAAGCTCAACCAACTGGATGGCCAGGACGCACACGTGTCCTCACTGGATGCGGACATCATTGACCTGGTGGGCATGCTGTTCGAATACATGCTGAACGATGCCGAGTTGTCGGACTCGGTAAAAGCCCTGCTGTCGCACCTTCACACCCCATTTTTGAAAGTCGCACTGCTCGATAAAGAGTTTTTCACCCGCTCTTCGCACCCTGCACGCCAACTCTTGAATGCCCTGGCGAAAGCCGGCGCCCGTTGGGTGGTGGATCAGGACCTGGAGCGGGGCATCTTTCCCAAAATGCGCGCGATCGTCGACCGCATTCTGCTGGAGTTCAACCTCAACATTGCGCTCTTCGAAGAATTGTTGACCGACTTCAATGCCCACGTCGATAAGCTGGAGAAACGCGCCGACCTTGCCGAGAAACGCGCGGTCGAGACGATCAAGGGGCAGGAGAAGCTGCGCAGCGCCAGAAACCGTGCAACCCAGGAGGTCAACGACCGCCTGGACCCTGTGTCCTTGCCCGAGTGCGCAGTCCGCTTTCTCGAACAGTCCTGGACGGACATTTTGGTCTTTACCTTGCTGCGCAAGGGCGAAGAGAGCCAGGCTTGGCGGGAAACCGTGCAAGTCATCGATGACCTCATTTGGACGCTGACCCCAAAGGCAACCGAGGAGGAGCGCGCGCAGGTCCGGCTTCGACTGCCCGAAATCAACGAATCCATTCAGAACGGTTTTACGTTGCTCGGCGGCTACCAGGGAGACAGCAAGCAGCTGCTGCGAGAGCTGGCCAATGCCCAGCGCGAGGCGCTTGAGACCCAAACTGAACCAGCAGCAGCAGAGGCACAAGCGGCTTCGCCAGGCAACGCCAGGCAGTCGATCCGCGCCAGCGATGCCGCGGCGTCGAGCAATTTTTCCCCGGAACTTCAAGCCGCAATTGCGGACCTCAGGAAGGTGCCCTTCGGTACATGGTTTGAGTTCACCATCAATGCACAGGGGGACACCATGCGTGGCAAGTTGTCCTGGTTCAGCCCGCTCACATCGAGGTACATGTTCGTTGACCAAAACGGCAAGCAGGTGGGTGTGCGGTCGTTGGTGTCGCTCGCGAACAGCATTCTCAATGGTGATGCCCGCATCCTGAGCGGCCCCAACCGCAAGCCGTTCATGGACCGCGCCACGGACGCCATCATGGACTTGCTGAAACGCCGCCCGGCCGAAACCGTTCACGCCCACTGACTCGAGGCTGCTTTGTTCCAGTGACTGACAAGGACTCCATCCCTCCCCATGACGACCAACGTCGCCACCCCCGGTACGCGTCCGATGCACCCGTAGAGGTTTTCGATCGGTCGGACGGGAAACTGTTGGGACGTCTACTGAACCTGTCGGCGGAAGGGTTGATGGTACTGAGCCAGGTGCCAGTGACGCCAGACCGCATCTATCGGCTCCGCCTCCAAATGACACTGGACGGCGCCCTCGCCACTGTCGACCTCGGTGCGGATTGTCTGTGGTGCAACCCAAAGGAGAGACACAACCACTACTGGTCCGGCTTTCAAATCATCGACATCGCAGACCGAGATCGAACCCAGCTGCTCAATGCTGTCCAACACCCATGAATTGCTGGGCACCGCCATCATCACGCGCAGGCAGTCCCGCTCGTGAAATTCGGACCCAACCCGGGTGAAACACCTGCACTTTCCCGCAGACTGCGGCCAACCCGTTAAGGCGCTATGGACACATTGACACCGGAAGAACTTCAGCAATTCACGCCCTTCGAGTCGCTGGCCCGGGCCGAACGCGACCGAATCGCTCAAGCGCTTGAGATCAAAACCGCCAAACGCAAGCAGGTGCTGTTGAAGGTTGGCAGCGACGAGCCTGGCATTCTGCTGCTGCTCGAAGGTGCAGTGGGCCTGGAAGCAAACGACGGGCGCAAAACGGTCATTCAGGCAAAAACTGCCGCGGCAAGAAACCCCATCGCACGCCTGCGCCCGAGCATGTACAGCGTGGTTGCACTGACACCGATTCGCTATGTGCTCGTGGACCCACGTGCCGTCAGCCCCACCGACAAACGCAGTGAACCGCTGAAAGTCGATATCGAGGCGAGCCCGGTTTTCGCCGCATCGTGAATGTCGAAGTA
>DHQM01000147.1 GCA_002408105.1 Gammaproteobacteria bacterium UBA5338
TGGCGAGGGCGTCAGCAATCTCGGTGAGGTTGCGCACGGTGTGCACACCAGCCGCCTCCAACGCAGCAAATTTCTCGGCCGCGGTTCCTTTGCCTCCGCTGATGATGGCCCCAGCATGCCCCATGCGTTTGCCGGCCGGTGCCGTCACCCCGGCGATGTACGACACCACCGGCTTGCTGACCTCGGACCGAATGTACTCGGCTGCTTCTTCCTCTGCAGTGCCACCAATTTCCCCAACCATGACAATGGCTTCGGTCGCGGGATCGGCCTCAAACAGCGCCAGAATGTCAATGAAGTTGCTTCCGGGGATGGGGTCTCCGCCGATCCCGACACAGCTGCTTTGACCAAAGCCCCTGTCAGTGGTTTGTTTCACCGCTTCGTAGGTGAGCGTCCCGGAGCGCGATACGATGCCCACTTTGCCTGGCAGGTGAATCTCACCGGGCATGATACCGATCTTGCATTCCCCTGGAGTGATCACCCCAGGGCAGTTCGGCCCAATCAGGCGCACGCCGGCACAGTCACAGACCACCTTCGCATCCAGCATATCAAGCGTTGGGACCCCCTCAGTGATGCAAACAATCAGGCGCACCCCCGAATCCGCCGCCTCCAGAATCGAGTCTTTACAAAACGGCGCGGGCACATAGATCACCGAGGCATCGGCCCCGGTCGCATCGACTGCTTCTCGAACCGTATTGAACACCGGCAGTCCCAGGTGGGTTTGTCCACCCTTGCCCGGCGTCACGCCACCGACCAACTGGGTGCCGTAGGCCAGTGCAGCCTCAGAGTGCTGGGTGCCTTGGGCACCGGTGAACCCCTGGCAAATGACCTTCGTCTGTTGGTCCACCAAAATGCTCATGCCACTTCTCCCGCCGCTGCAACCACTTTCTCAGCGGCATCGGCCAAACTGGTCGCCGCGATGATGTTCAAGTTGCTTTGCGCCAGCAGGTCAGCTCCCGCTTGAGCGCTGTTGCCCTCCAACCGAACGACGACCGGCACCTTCACGCCCACTTCATCCACTGCCGCAATGATCCCTTCTGCGATGAGGTCGCAGCGCACAATTCCGCCGAAAATGTTGACCAGCACCGCCGCGACGTTGTTGTCCGAAAGAATCAGCTTGAAGGCCGCACTGACCCGCTCCTTGGTGGCCCCACCGCCCACATCGAGGAAGTTCGCTGGACTGCCTCCGTAGAGCTTGATCGTGTCCATGGTGCCCATGGCGAGCCCAGCACCGTTGACCATGCAGCCGATGTTTCCGTCCAGGGACACGTAGTTGAGGTCGGCTGCGACGGCTTGGCGCTCGCGCTCATCCTCTTGGCTCGGATCGTACAGTGCCTGGAGTTTTGGGTGTCTGTACAGCGCGTTGCCGTCGACATTGAGCTTCGCGTCCAGGCACAAGAGATCACCTGCCGAGGTGATCACCAGTGGGTTCACCTCGATCAGCGACAGATCACAAGCCGCGAACAGGCTCGCGAGCTTGAGGAACAGGTCCACGAACTGCTTCACCTGCACCCCTTCCAGCCCCAGTCCGTACGCAAGCTGTCGGCCCTGGAATGGCTGCGCACCAGCGGTGGGATCGATGGTTGCACGCAGAATTTTTTCCGGAGTTTCCGCGGCCACTTTCTCGATTTCCACTCCGCCCTCGCGCGACGCCATGAAGACGATGCGCCTTGAGCTGCGGTCCACCACGGCGCCAAGGTAGAGCTCCTGTGCAATCTCGGTCGCCGGCTCCACCAGGATCTGATTGACCGGCTGGCCTGTCGCATCCGTCTGGTAGGTGGTGAGGCGCTGCCCCAGCCACTGCTCTGCGAACGCCCTGATCTCCGCCTTGCTTTGGACCAGCTTGACGCCACCGGCCTTGCCACGCCCACCGGCGTGCACCTGCGCCTTGACCACCCACCGGTCACCGCCAAGTTGCTCCACCGCGGCCTCGGCCGTGTCCGCATCCTCAGCGACGACTCCAGTTGCAACCGGCAAGCCATACTCGGCAAACAGGGCTTTGGCTTGGTACTCGTGTACGTTCATAGTGGGTTCCGTTGGCTGCGTCTGATCCCATGCCGTCTCGTTTCCAAGGGCGGCTCCGAAACCTGAAGCTAGGGTTTCTTTTTGGCGCGGTTCGCCATGTGAATGGCCTGGCCATTGACGGCCAGAGCCGCTTCGTGCATTCCTTCCGACAGGGTGGGGTGGGCACAAACGGTCATTGCCAGGTCTTCGGCACTGGCACTGAACTCCAACGCCACCACAGCCTGAGCAATCAACTCCGAGGCCTGGGGCCCGATGATGTGCACTCCGAGCACCTGGTCAGTCGCCTCACTTGCGACAATTCGAACCAACCCATCGGTAATGTTCGCCGCGAGCGCCCGCCCCAGCGCAGAGAAGGGGAACTGCCCCACCTTGTAGGGCTCGCCACTGGCCTTCGCGTCCTCTTCGGTCATTCCGACCCAGGCCATCTCCGGATGGGTATAGATCACCGAAGGAATGGCTTCATAATTCATCTGCGCCGGCTGCCCCGCAATTCGCTCGGCAACCATCACGCCCTCCTCCATGCCTTTGTGCGCCAACATTGGACCGCGCACCACATCTCCGATGGCATAGACTCCAGGCACGTCGGTCTCGCAGTGGTCGTTTACAAAGATGGAACCGCGCTCGTCCAGATTGACGCCCGAGTCTGCGGCCAGTAACCCGTCGGTGAGGGGGCGGCGCCCGACGGCCACAATGAGTTTGTCCACGAGCAACTCGTGTTCATCGTTGCCTTCGGTGTAGTTGACGCGCACCTTGCGGTTTTTGACCTCGGTGCCCATCACGCGCGCGCCGAGCTTGATGTCTAGGCCCTGGCGGGAAAGCAATTTAAACCCCTCTTTGGCCAGGCGCTGGTCGGCCATTGAGAGGAAGCGGTCCTGGGCTTCCAGTATGGTCACCTCGGCGCCAAGGAAGTTCCACACGCTGCCAAGCTCTAGGCCAATCACTCCTGCCCCGATCACACCCAGGCGCTTGGGCACGGCATCAAACTCCAGTGCCCCGGTTGAATCCACGATGTACTTGCCATCCAGCTCAGCGGGCGGGATGGAAATGGGTTCGGACCCAGTCGCTAGAATCACGTGCTCAGCGCTGTACTCTTTGGTCGCTTCACCGGATACGACCTCGACTTTTTTTCCTGAAAGCAGCCGACCGCGGCCGTGAATCGGGGTCACTCCGTTCGCCTTGAAGAGGGTCGCAATTCCGCCGGTAAGTTTCTCAACGATCTGGTTCTTGCGCCCCATCATGGCAGCGATGTCGATCGCCGGACTCTTGACTGAGATGCCGTGGGCCTCAAGGGCATGCTGAACGTCATGGTACTTGTGTGAGGAGTCGAGCAGGGCCTTGGAGGGAATACAGCCCACGTTCAAGCAGGTGCCGCCCAACTGCGGTGCATCACCTTCACCACGGCTTTCCACGCAAGCGGTATTCATGCCGAGTTGCGCGCATCGGATGGCAGCGACATAACCTGCCGGTCCACCACCGATGACAATCACATCAAAGGAATCGGCCATAACATCTCTTCCCCGGTTGGGACAGTGAATTCAGGATTGCGCACCCGGCGGACGCTGGTTCTTTACAGATCGAGCAGAACCCTTGCCGGCTCTTCGATCAGCTCTTTGACCGTCACAAGAAACTGCACCGCGCCTCGCCCGTCTACCAAGCGGTGGTCGTAACTCAAAGCCAGGTACATCATCGGTAGGATCTTGACTTCGCCATCTACCGCCATCGGTCGTTCCTTGATCGCGTGCATGCCAAGAATACCGGTTTGGGGCGGATTCAAAATGGGCGTCGACAGCAGCGAGCCGAAAACACCGCCGTTGGATATGGTAAAGGTACCACCTTGCATGTCTTCGATGGCGAGCTTGCCATCCCGCGCCTTGGTCCCGTACGCGCGGATCTTGTTCTCGATCTCTGCCAGCCCGAGCTGATCCGCATCCCGCAACACCGGCACCACCAAGCCACGGTCAGTCGATACAGCGACACCGATGTCCTGATAGCCGTGGTACACGATGTCGTTGCCGTCGATGGACGCGTTGACCTCGGGAAACCGTTTGAGCGCTTCGACCGAAGCGCGAACGAAAAACGACATGAAGCCCAAGCGGGTGCCGTCATGGCGCTTCTCGAACTCTTCACCATACTTGCGCCGCAGTGCCATCAGCGGCTGCATGTTGACCTCGTTGAAGGTCGTCAGCATCGCTGCAGTCTGCTGCGCTTCAACCAGCCGACGCGCAATGCTAGCCCGAATGCGGGTCATGGGAACGC
>DHQM01000154.1:0-8133 GCA_002408105.1 Gammaproteobacteria bacterium UBA5338
ATGTCGTTGCCATCGGCAGGACCCTGCTCGATGGCGAGCTCTTCGTCGAGCGCCTCATCGCGCTTGCCGGGCCCCAAGTGGAGCGCCCACGCCTGGTGCGCACCCGCATCGGCGCGAGCACCGACGAGTTGGTGGCCGGCGAGCTGATTCCGGATGAGAACCGCGTGATTTCCGGGTCGGTTCTTTCGGGCCGAAAAGCCCAAGGTGCTCTGGGATACCTTGGGCGTTACCACCTACAGGTGAGCGTGCTGCGTGAGGGCCGGGATCGCGAACTGTTTGGCTGGGCCTCACCTGGACGCACCAAGCATTCCGTGACGGGCATCTACGTGTCACGGTTTCTCAAGCAGATGCAGCTGCCCTTGACCACCACCACCAACGGCAGTCCGCGTGGGATGGTGCCGATTGGAACCTACGAGCAAGTGATGCCGCTGGACATCCTTCCAACCCAGCTGTTGCGCTACCTGATTGTCGGAGACACCGAAATGGCCCAGAAGCTGGGGTGCCTTGAGCTCGACGAAGAGGACTTGGCGCTGTGCACCTACGTGTGTCCGGCCAAGTACGAGTACGGCCCCATCCTGCGTGACAATTTAACCACCATCGAGAAAGAGGGCTGACGATGGGACTGCGCAAGTTTTTCGATGACCTGGCCCCGCATTTTGAAAAGGGCGGGAAGTACGAGCGGTTTTACGCCCTCTACGAAGTGTTCGACACCTTTTTCTACTCGCCACCGGACATTACCCGAAGCGCCGCGCACGTCCGCGACGGGATCGATTTGAAACGAATCATGATCACGGTGTGGTTGGCGGCATTTCCGCCAATGCTGTTCGGTATGTACAACCTTGGCCATCAGGCGCTCACGGCCATGCAAGCGGCTGGTGTCGACCGCGTCGGCGACTGGCATTGGATCCTAATCGAGCTTCTTGGAGGCTACGACCCGACCAGTGTTTGGCACTGCTTTTGGTATGGCGCAGCATTCTTCCTGCCCATTTACATCGTGACCTTTGGCGTCGGAATTGCGTGGGAAATCCTCTTTGCGATCAAGCGCGGCCACGAGGTCAACGAGGGCTTCTTTGTCACCTCCATCCTCTTTGCACTCATCGTCCCGCCCACGATTCCGCTGTGGCAGGTGGCCCTCGGCATCAGCTTCGGCGTCGTAATCGGCAAGGAGGTGTTTGGCGGCACTGGTAAGAACTTCTTGAACCCTGCGCTCACAGGCCGAGCATTTTTGTTTTTTGCCTACCCCGCCCAGCTTTCTGGAGATGCAGTCTGGACCGCGGCGGATGGATTCACCGGCGCCACTCCGCTGGCACAGGCGGCGGCGGGTGAGCCCTTGGGGGTCACTTGGTGGGATGCGTTCTTCGGCAACATGCAAGGCTCGATTGGCGAAACCTCAACCCTGATGATCCTGATTGGTGCCGCCATACTGCTCACGACTCGGGTGGCTTCCTGGCGCATCATGCTTGGCGTCGCGTTGGGGGTGCTTGCGACTTCGACGCTGTTTAATCTGGGAGGATCGGAAACCAACCCGATGATGGAGGTTCCGGCACATTGGCACTTTGTTCTCGGTGGACTCATGTTCGGCCTGGTATACATGGCCACTGACCCCGTTTCAGCGGCAATGACCGACACCGGAAAGTGGATTTTTGGTGGACTCATCGGGGTGATGGTGATCCTGATTCGGGTGATCAATCCAGCCTTCCCAGAAGGCATGATGTTGGCGATTTTGTTCGCCAATCTGTTTGCTCCACTGATCGATCATTTCGTGGTCCAAGCCAACATTCGCAGGAGAATGGCCCGCAATGTCCAGCTCTAAGGAAACCATCCAACACACGCTGATCGTCGCTTTCCTGGTCTGTCTGGTGTGCTCGGTCGTGGTGGCGGGGGCGGCAGTTGCCCTCAAGCCCATGCAGCAAAAGAACAAGGACCTGGACCGCAAGACGAACGTTCTGGCGGCGGCGGGCATGCTTGAACCCGGAACGGATGTCGAAGCGGCGTTCAAGCAGTTCGACGTTCGGATCGTCGATTTGGAGACCGGCGAATTCGTTGAGGGCCTGTCACCAGAAGAAGTCGCGCCCAAGGTGGCCGCGCGCAACGAGGAACTGTCGCACCCTTTGAGCGCATCGGAGGATCCAGCGTCGATCAAGCGCAAGCCCAAGTACGCGGCCGTTTATGTGCTGACCAATGAGGATGGCATTGAGCGGTTGGTGTTGCCGGTCTACGGCTATGGACTCTGGTCGACACTCTACGGCTACATGGCAGTGTCTGGGGATCTGAACACGGTCGCAGGCATTGGCTTCTACGAACACGCTGAAACCCCGGGGCTTGGGGGTGAAGTGGACAACCCCAATTGGAAAGCCCAATGGGAGGGCAAGGAACTCTACAATGCGGAGGGTGAGCTCGCGATTCGAGTCCTCAAAGGCGGCGTCGATACCAGCCGGGCAGGTTCGGAGCACCGCGTGAGTGGCCTCTCGGGCGCAACCCTGACCACCAAGGGCGTAGACAACCTGGTGCGCTATTGGCTCGGCCCCGAGGGTTTTGGACCCTTGTTGGCAAACCTCAAACAACGCGGAGGAGAGGTCTAAATGTCGGTGTCGTACAAAGAAGTCCTCACTGAACCGGTTTTCAACAACAACCCGATTGGGCTGCAAATCCTTGGGATTTGCTCCGCTCTCGCGGTCACCTCAAGCCTCAATACATCCTTTGTGATGGCGATTGCGCTGACCTTGGTCACAGGGTTTTCCAGCTTTTTTATCTCGACCATCCGGAGCCAGATCCCGTCGAGCATTCGCATCATCGTGCAAATGACGATCATTGCTTCATTGGTCATCGTGGTGGACCAGGTGTTGCAAGCTGTCGCTTACGACATCAGCAAAAAACTCTCGGTGTTCGTTGGGTTGATCATCACCAACTGCATTGTGATGGGCCGCGCCGAAGCCTTCGCGATGAAAAATGGCCCGGTTGCAAGCTTCGTCGATGGCATCGGCAATGGGCTCGGCTATAGCGTTGTGCTGTTGCTGGTTGGCACCATCCGCGAGCTGTTCGGATCGGGAAGCCTGTTTGGGGTTCAGATCCTGTCCCTTACCAGCGATGGTGGGTGGTACTTGAACAACGGCTTGATGCTGTTGCCACCAAGCGCCTTTTTTATCATTGGTCTGCTCATTTGGGCGCTGCGTTCCTGGAAGCCGTCGCAAGTTGAGGAGCAGGAATACCAATTGGCCCCCCATACACGATTGCAGGAGGTATGACCGTGGAGCAATTTGTTTCGCTGTTTATCCGTGCTGTGTTCATCGAGAACATGGCACTCGCCTTCTTCCTGGGGATGTGTACCTTCATCGCGATCTCGAAGAAGATCGAAGCGGCGATTGGGCTTGGCATTGCTGTTACCGTGGTGCTCGCCATTACGGTTCCGGTCAACAACCTGATCCTGCAGTACCTGCTCGCGCCTGGTGCCCTGGCATGGGCCGGGTTGCCTGAGGTTGATCTCAGCTTTTTGGGCTACCTCAGCTACATCGGCGTCATCGCAGCGATTGTGCAAATTCTCGAGATGTTTCTCGATAAATACGTGCCCGCACTCTACGCCGCTCTTGGTGTGTTTCTGCCGTTGATCACGGTGAATTGTGCGATTCTGGGTGCATCCCTGTTCATGGTTGAGCGGTCGTATGTCTTCAGCGAATCCGTCGTATACGGACTGGGTGCGGGCATTGGATGGGCGCTGGCGATTGTTGGGCTGGCGGGCATCCGTGAAAAGCTCAAATACAGCGACGTGCCTGAAGGGCTGCGGGGCCTCGGGATCACCTTTGTGACCGTTGGCCTGATGTCACTGGGTTTCATGTCCTTCGGCGGCATGACGATTTAACTTGATGCACCACGCACTGATTCCATTTCGAACCAACCGGACCCCTCGGAATTTTTCATGATCGATTTCAGTACGATTATCAGCGGCGTCGTCATGTTCACGGCCGTGGTGATGGCGCTCACAGGGGTGATTCTCGTTGCCCGTCGTAGCCTTGTGAGCTCCGGCGAAGTCACCATCAACATCAACGAAGAAAAGGACGTCAATGCCCCGGCGGGGGGCAAGTTGATGCAAACCTTGGCGGAGACCGGCCTGTTCGTGCCATCGGCGTGTGGTGGAGGCGGCAGTTGCGGTCAGTGCAAGGTGCGCGTGCTCGATGGCGGTGGTGCGCTGCTGCCGACGGAGGAGGGCCACATCAACCGGCGAGACGCCCGTGAAGGCTATCGGCTGTCGTGTCAGGTCGCGGTCAAGCAGGACATGCGCATCGAAGTGCCAGAAGAGGTGTTCGGGGTCAAGCAGTGGGAGTGCGAAGTGGCTTCGAACGACAACGTTGCGACCTTTATTAAGGAATTGGTGCTCAAGGTGCCTGAAGGTGAAGACGTGAACTTCAAGGCGGGCGGTTATGTGCAGCTCGAGATTCCTCCCTACAGCATGAAGTACTCCGAGATTGACGTGCCCACGGAGTACCGCGGGGACTGGGAGCGCTTCAAGGTATTTGAAAACATTTCGGAAGTGGATGAGCCCACCGTTCGGGCCTATTCGATGGCGAACTACCCTGAAGAGAAGGGCATCATCAAATTCAACATTCGCGTGGCATCACCACCACCGGGAACCGACTATCCCGCCGGACGCATGTCTTCTTACATCTTCAAGTTGAAGCCTGGAGACAAGGTCAAGGTATTCGGGCCCTTCGGAGACTTTTTTCCCAAGGAAACCGACGCTGAGATGATCTATATCGGTGGTGGGGCAGGGATGGCGCCGCTGCGCTCACAGATCTTTGACATGCTTAAGCGCCGCCACACGAAGCGGAAAATCTCCTATTGGTACGGGGCGAGAAGTCTCCGCGAAATGTTCTACGAAGAGGATTTCGAAACCTTGGCCGAGGAGTTTGACAATTTTTCCTGGCATGTGGCGTTGTCCGATCCGCTTCCTGAAGACAACTGGACCGGCCACACAGGCTTTATCCACAATGTCGTGTACGAGCAGTACCTGAAAGACCATCCCGCTCCGGAGGACTGCGAGTACTACCTCTGTGGTCCGCCCCCGATGATTGCTGCGGTCATGAAGATGCTCGAAGACTTGGGCGTAGAAAAAGAAAACATCCTGCTGGATGACTTCGGTGGCTGAGGTGCCCCAGGGGCGAGCTGTTGTGCGACGCTCCACCAAACTGCTGATCGGAGCCCTGCTTGCAGGGCTTCTTTTTTTTGTGCTGTGGAACCCGCTCAGTCCCGCCAAGGTGCATCGGTTCTCCGGCGCCATCATGGGCACCACCTACCATGTGACCTTGGTGAACGCGCCGCGCAATTTGAGCCTGGACGCAGTCGAACAAGAGACCATGGAACGATTGCAAGCCGTGGACGCCTTGATGTCCACCTACAAGCCCGACTCGGAAGTCTCCGGCTTTAATCGAACAGAGCCAGGGCGCTGGTATACAGTGACCGAAGATACCGCTCAGGTCGTCGACATTGCCCTCAAGGTCAGTGAGCTCTCCAATGGCGCCTTCGATGTCACTGTCGGCCCGCTCGTCGAACTTTGGGGGTTTGGAGCCGGTGGCACTGCCCAACGGGTGCCTTCTGCCGATGCAATCAATGCGGCGCGCGCGCGCGTTGGCCACTCCGCCATCCAGCTGCGTCCGGTCCCTCCTGGGCTGCGTAAAATGCAGCCGGTCGAGATTGATTTATCGGCCATTGCCAAGGGGTATGCGGTTGACCAGGTTGCTGATCATCTGGAAGCTCGGGGCATCACCAACTACCTCGTGGAGGTGGGCGGGGAGCTGCGCAGCGCAGGATCGAACCCGGATGGCCATGTCTGGGAAATCGGCATTGAGGCGCCCAGTTTGCTGCACAGTGGAGCGGTTCAAGTAATCGGCCTTGGCGCTGCGGCGGTCGCGACCTCAGGCGATTACCGCAACTACTTTGAGCAAAACGGACAACGCTACAGCCACACCATTGATCCGCGGACCGGTACGCCGGTTCAACACCGCCTGGCGTCGGTCACTGTGGTTCACCCGTCGGCGGCCTGGGCCGACGCGCTCGCGACTGCGATCAACGTGCTGGGACCAGAAGAAGGGTTCGAGCTCGCACAATCGATGAAACTGGCCGTGTACTTGTTGATCCAAACGGATGCGGGGTTTGAGCAGCGCTCGACCTCGGGGTTTGCCCGCTACCTGATCAACTGACAGGCGAACTTGTTTTCAGGGGAGAATCATCATGTTACAACTGGCATTAACGCTCACTTTTATGTTGTTGATTTTTACGGCTCTATCTATTGGCGTCCTGATGGGCCGAAAGCCCATTTCCGGAAGTTGTGGCGGCCTGAACGCGTTGGACGGCAACGGTAAATGCAGCCTCTGTGGCGGCACCCCGGACGACTGCGATCGGCCAGCAGGTCCTGATTTGTCCGACCAGGACCTTTCCCCTCTGGGTTACGAAGTGACAGAACGCAAGCCGTCGATCCACCGCAAAACTTGAGAATTTGAGGCGGTGACGTAGGCTTTTGGTACACATCCATCGCCGAGGACCCTTGCACACAGGGGTCCAAATTAAGGATCAAACATGGCGGATCTGCATTACGACCTCGTGGTACTCGGCAGCGGGCCGGCCGGGGAGGGCGCTTCGATCAACGCCGCCAAACATGGCAAACGGGTCGCAGTGGTTGAAGAGCATGGTGTGGTGGGAGGTGCCTGCACCCACATGGGCACCATTCCGTCCAAGGCGCTGCGGCACTCCGTGCGGCAAATCATCGAATTCAACACCGACCCAATGTTTCGCACCATCGGCGAGCCGCGCTGGTTCTCGTTTCCGCAACTTCTCGCCCGTGCCGCCGACGTGATTGCCAAGCAGATCCAGTTGCGTACGGAATTCTACAGCCGCAACCGGGTCGACCTGTACTTCGGTCAAGCCGTGTTCATTGATGAACACACCGTTGAAATACACCGGGAAGACAAGGCCAGCCGCACCATTCGAGGGGACCACTTCGTGATTGCCACCGGGTCCTCGCCGTACCGCCCGCCGGGGGTCGATTTTGACCACCCCAGGGTGTACGACAGTGACACCATTTTGCGCCTCGACCACACGCCCAGGTCGCTCATCATCTACGGCGCGGGGGTTATCGGATGCGAATACGCGTCCATTTTCACGGGTCTTGGCGTCAAAGTGGACCTGATCGACCAACACGATGAGATTCTGTCTTTTCTCGACGGAGAGATATCCGATGCGCTCAGTTACCACCTGCGCACCAACGGCGCACTGGTCCGGCTGAGCGAGAAATGGGAGCGCATCGAAGCGGACAATCGAAAGGTGCACTTGCACCTGGAATCCGGCAAGCGGTTGAAGGCCGATGCCTTACTCTGGGCCAACGGCCGCGCCGGGAACACAGCAGGTATGGGGCTTGAGGCGATTGGTTTGACACCTGATACTCGGGGCCGGCTGAAAGTGGACGAGTTCTACCGCACCGAACTGCCACACATCTACGCGGCCGGTGATGTCATTGGCTGGCCGAGCCTCGCAAGCGCGGCCTATGACCAGGGGCGGGCGGCATCAGACCACCTTGTCGACAACGGAAAAGCGCATTTTGTCACCGATGTTGCCACCGGGATCTACACGATTCCGGAGATCAGCTCGATTGGCCGAACCGAAGAGGACCTCACCAAGGCCTGTGTTCCCTATGAAGTGGGTCGCGCCTTTTTCAAGAACACCGCGCGTGCTCAGATCGTCGGTGAAGAAGTCGGAATGCTCAAAATTCTGTTTCACGCCGAGACCCTAGAAATTCTCGGCATTCATTGTTTCGGCGACCGGGCTTCCGAGATCATCCACATCGGCCAGGCGATCATGAACCAGCCAGGCGAAGCCAACAGCATCGAATACTTCATTCACACCACCTTCAACTATCCCACGATGGCCGAAGCCTTCCGGGTCGCCGCGCTCGACGGTTTAAACCGGCTGCTCTGAGCGCGCTGCCTGCGGCCAGCTGGCCGGGGCGTCATCCGCCGGTTGTCACCAGCCGGCTACACGATCGTTGCGTCCCACACCTATCAACACCGCAATGCTGCCTGGCTTTGGTTCAATGAGGGTTGATTTTTGTCTCCGGCATAATTGCGCATAATGTATATTATGTTAAAT
>DHQM01000154.1:8337-15329 GCA_002408105.1 Gammaproteobacteria bacterium UBA5338
ATGCCATGGATTGGCGCACCGCCGCACAGACCGGTTTCGCCGCCCCTTTGTTCGCCAAGGCAGCTGCGCCTGCCGCGGTTTTTGCACGAGCGCAGGTAGGACAGGACATCGGAATCTGGCCCGCCCGGCTTTGCATCCTGTAAGTCCGGGCACCTATGATGGCGCGCGACAATGGACCACGGAGCATGCAGCCCAGATGACGCGCACAGATCACATGGATGAGGCTGGGTTCGGCCGGCTTCGGTCGGGCGACCCGGACGCTTTCGCCGAACTGGTGCGCAAGCACCAGCGGGCGTTGCTGGCGGTGGCCTGCACCCTGCTTCCGAAACCAGAGGCTGAGGAAGCTGTTCAGGAGGCCTGGATTTCCGCCTACCGTGCCCTCCCAGCGTTCGAGGGCAGAAGCTCGATCAAAACCTGGTTGACCCGCATCGTGATCAACCAGGCAAAAATGCGGTTGCGCAAAAACCGAAAGGCGCCCATTTCCGAGTCCAGCCTGCACGCACCCCTTGACGACATGCCGCTTGCGGATCGGTTTTCAGGCGCCGGGCATTGGACGGAGCCACCGTCCAACTGGGGTTTCGATCGACCTGAGGATTTGCTGCAGGAACAAGAGCTAAGGGAGTGTTTAGATAAAACGTTATTGAGCCTTCCGCAGGCGCAACGGCTTGCGGTTGAGCTGCGTGACCTGCAAGGCCACAGCCTAGAAGACATTTGTAATCTTCTCGATGTTTCCGCATCCAATGTGCGCGTGTTGCTGCACCGGGGGCGGGCCAAGTTGTTTCTGCACGTTGAGCGTTTCGAGGAGACCGGAGAATGCTGAGTTGCCGTGAATTTGTTGAACGCACCAGTGCCGACCCGAACCTGATTGATGGCCAGTCCAGTCAGCCCGGAGGTCTTTGGTTTCATGCGCTCATCTGCCGCCATTGTCGGCGCTACAGGCGCCAATTGCGGTTGCTGGTTCAAGCGTTGCGCGGTCAGCGCCTGAAAGAACTCGAAGTCCCACTGGAGCCAGAGGCCGTCCAGGCCATCGTCGAACGCCTACAGGACCCAGTCTGAGCCCCCTTTCGGTGGCTACTGGCTACTAACTAGAGGGAGCCGGGCCGGAAGCTGAATTCCAGGCCTGCTGTGGTGATGCGGTCTGGGTCGAGCTGGTCGATCAGCAACCGAAGCCGGGTGTGTCCCCTGCCCCAACCCAACTCGACCGCATTGGTTTCCCATTGCCAGCCGGCCCACCCAGTCCAATTCCCTCTGTTCGTTTGGATCCCGAGCGATGGGAGCCTGACATCGTCGTACTGCTCGAAGGCTGCCAGGGCTGTCCAACCGGTCGTTAGACGCTGGCGAATCGTGGTGCGGAGCTGTATGGGGAGGTGCTGGGTGGCGTCCTTGTTGCTCTCCACACCCGACAGCAGCGGGCTGGTTTCGATGAACCCGTTTTCATCGAAGGTCAGGGTCGACGAAGTGACCAGGGCCCGCGTGTAGGGTGCATCCCGCCACCGAATGCGTGCCCCAAGGTCGCGCACATCCATGGTCCACAGGGTACCGGGGCGAGGCCGCCAAGAGAGCGACAGGTCGAATCCCGCGCCCCAACCTTCAGGCGGGTCCACCTTTCGGTCGAGCAGCAGATCCTGGTCGTAGCGGTAGTTGAGTCGGGCCGAACCCACATAGCTCGACGCTCCGGTTTCAATGGTGCCTCGCCCGCTGCCGTCAAGCAGGCCGGTGGCATGAAACAGCGACAGGCCCACCGCAAACTCTAGCGGACCGGCGACCAGCCTTGGAAATTGGATCCGCAGACCCTGGGCTTCCAGGTGGTGCACATCGATCCACAGGTCATAGGTTGCGTCGGTGCGCACGGGGAGGTCGTTTTTGTCACGGTAGAGCAACTCGATGGTATCCGGCGAGAACCGGGCCATGTAGTCGTGCCGGAAAAAGAAACCAAGGCTCCAACTGGTGTTGGCAACGCCAACCTCAAGGTGCGCGAGCGACAGCATTCGGTCCTTGCCGTTGGGTGCCTGGGGCCCTTCCAGCTCGTTGAACAACTGGTGCAGAGGTTGGGGTCCACCGTACTGCAGTGTTCGGAGTGTTGAATACAGCCGCCAAGGGCCTGCGTCCGGGGTCGGGTCCGCAGAGGCAGCGAGAATGCCGCTCAGCAAAGCCACAGCCAGTGCGCGTGCGGTGAAACACAGCCGCTGCCTCCAGCGGGCGTTCCGGATGGGTCGGTGAATCGAGGTGGGTAGAGGGGGGTGCGTCCGGCCCTGGATTGCATGGGGGGTCCGCATGGGGTTTTCCGTCTGTGGATGGAGGTCAAGCGCAACACGACCCCTCGGCCCAGAGGACCGGGCCGAGGGGGGTGTTTCGGGCGGGCTAAACGCTAGTACAAGGACTCGAATGTGCCATCCACGTAGCGCACGAGCCCCATGTCGTCGACGTTGGCGTAGGCAATGCCATCCACTTGGATGTCGCCTTCCAGTTGGCCGCCATCATCGGTGGCCGAGAGCACCACGCCATCCTGGTTGGTGATGGTCAGAGCAATCTCATCGGTTGCCCCGCTCGCGTCCCCTTCAAAGGCCAACTCGAGCATGTTGCCGTCCCAAGCAAGATCAAGCCCTGCCTCGGCGGCTTCAAGGCCAGTGCGCTCTGCGGAAAGCTGAACGGACACGGCGTCGCTGATGCCGGTCAGCACGGCACTGAAGCCCAGAGAGAAGCTGAGGTCAACGTAGTTGCTGGCGCTCTCATTGTCAGACCAGTCCTCGGTCTCCGAATCGGACCAGCTGGAGCCGTCCCAGGCGCCCATCCAGTTGCTGACCTGGGTGAACTCGGTGCCATTGCCGGCTGCGATCAGGCTGAAGGTGGCGTCGAAACTCTGCGCGCCCTGGGTGAATTCCCCCGACAGGCTAAAGCTCAGGCCATCGAATGAGACCACCGAGGTCCAGGTCTCCCCTTCCTCGAATCCGGACTGAGTGTTGGTGTAGTTCCAATCCCATTCTTCAGCAAGGGTTAGGCCGGTCAACTCGGCGCCAATGGAACCGGCAAAGGCCACGGGGCTCGCCACGCCCACCTCGGAAAGCACCACGTCGAGCGCCAGGTCCAAAGCGGCTTGACCTGATACTTCTCCCTCTTCAGCTTCTGAGGTCTGCCCCCAACTCCAACTCCCAGATTCGGAAACGTCCACCGAAGCCGTCAGGGTTCCGGTGTTGATCTCCAGTTCAGCGCCGGAGTTGCTGATGGACCCCGACAGGCCGAGGCTGAGCGCGCCTGCCGCATCCAATTGCCAAGAACCGGTCGAAGCTTCTGGATCGGTTTCTGTTTCTGTTTCGGTGAAGTTCAGGTCCAGGATACCGGTCAGATCAGTCTGGTTGTCGAAGCCATTGGCCGCGATGGTGCTGTCGACTGCAAGGGTGACCGCCGCGGTGGTGACGGCAGCGCCAGGGAAGGGAGAGACGGTCACCACGACGCCGTTGGTCGCGGTGTGGCTGGTGAGGTTGGCGTCTTCCTGCAACGCTTCGAGCGTTTCCACCATGGCTTGCGCAGCCAACACAAGGGCTTCCATGGCGGCAGCGGTTTCGGCTTCGGTGGCGATCGCGGCCGCTTCGATCTGGCTCGCGAAGGCATTGGCCGCGCCGTCAAGCTCCAGCGACACCGATCCACCAATGTCTCGCAATGTATCGACCAAAGCCTTGGCCTGGGCCAGTTCGCCATCTGCCGCCGTCTCGCTGGGCGTGCCGGCATCCGGGGTGTCCGGCGTTTCGGTGGCCGCTGCGCCTGCGTCGGCGATGAGGTCTGCATCAACGTTCGCCAGAGCGCTCAGGTCCACATCCGCTGCATCCGGCTGGGCTTCCGTAGCGTCCAGCACCTCTTGTGCTGCAGCGAGGATTTCCTCCAACGAGGTGGTTCCAGCTGATCCCGTGTTGCCCGGGATGCCTCCGCTGCTCACATAGGTGTCGGCGAAGGTGTCCAGTGCGTCCTCAATGGACAGGCTTCCATCGTCGTCCTGGGTGGCTTCAATGATGGCACCGGCCAGAGCGTTGTACGCAACGGCGTCTGCACCCAGATCTGGATCGGTCAATGCCGCTGCTACCGCCGCTGGGTCCGTGATGTCGATGACCGGTTGCTCCACCAAATCACCCATCAGACCGAACCGGTTGGCGGTTGCGCTGTTGGCGTCGGCGATGGCATCGGTGACCAGGAAATCTGTAAGGCTCGGGGCAGCTGCCAGGGTGTCAAGGGCCTGACGAGCGGCCACCTCGGTCAGAGGCGTGGGATTGACCGACAGTGTCTGCCCCCCTTCGGCAGCCGGAACCAGGGCGCTCAAACTGAATCCGCTGGCCGTAGCCACCGTGTAGTCATCGCCGTACGCCGTGGCACCGCAGCCGCTTGGCACGTCGCAGCGCATGGTGGTGCTGTCGTCGTCTGCTGGCGTCACGACCACGGCAACCGGACCTTCGTGGTCTGCAGGAAGTTGCAGGCTGTAGCTGCCCGAACTGTCCGTGGTGGTGGACCCGAGCGAAGAACTGGAGTCGATGGCGCCGCTTACAAGTGGGTAGGCAGTGACGACCGCCCCGACAAGAATGCCCTTGGAGGCCGTTCCCGTCAGCGAAGCGCCACTACTGCCGCTTCCCCCGCTGCTGCCGTCTCCTCCGCAGGCCACCAGAATGGCAGCGGACGTCAAGACCGCGAGCAGTTTGGGTTGAAATGGATGCATCGCAAAAATCCTTGTGGTGGATAAGGGTAAACTGAAACCGCACAGGGCTCCCGATTAAAAGTAGTCCAGCCTCCTGGCTCCGCAATGACCCTTCCCCGTGATGGTGCCGGAGCGTGCGCCCGGCATCGGCAAGCAGCGCTGGCCCCGCACGCCCATGGCGGACGCTGAATGGCTGCGCTTGCGCTGCGTGCGGTCAGTGCAGTGGCTGCATCCCAACTCCTTAACTCACCAAGCGTCGATCAGGGTCGCAATGTCCAGCATGCGGTTGGTGAAACCCCATTCGTTGTCATACCAGCTGAGCACTTTGCATTGTCGGCCAACCGATTGGGTGTGGGGGGCGGCAAGCGTCGAGGACGCGGGGGTGTGGTTGAAGTCGACCGACACCAAGGGCATGTCGCAGTAATTGAGCACACCGCGCAGCTCGTTTTCTGCGGCTTGTTTCAGGTGTTCGTTGATTGCTTCTGGAGTGGTGTCTTGTGCTGCGGTGAAGTGGAAGTCGACCACGGACACATTGATGGTTGGCACCCGCAGCGCCATTCCGGTGAGCTTGCCCTGCAACTCCGGTAGCACCAGTCCAACTGCACCTGTGGCGCCGGTCTTGCTTGGAATGATGGATTGGGTTGCAGAGCGGGCGCGGTAGAGGTCTTTGTGCTGCTTGTCGATCAGATTTTGGTCGTTGGTGTAGGCGTGTACGGTGGTCATGATGCCCCGCTCGATTCCCACTGCCTCGTTCAACACCTTGGCAATCGGAGCCAAACAATTGGTGGTGCAGGACGCGTTCGACAGGATGCGCTGGCTCGGGTCCAGTTGACTGTGGTTGACGCCGTACACCACAGTGAGGTCGGCTTCGGCCATTGGATAGCTGATGAGCACCCGCTTTGCCCCAGCGTTCAGGTGGGCTTGGTTGCGCGCCCTGGTCTTGAACTTGCCGCTGCACTCGAGCACGAGATCAATGCCGAGTGCTTCCCATGGCAATTGGGTCGGGTCGCTTTCGGCGATGAGTTGGATTCGGCGCCCATCCACCCGCAGTGCGTCTTCCTCCAGCGCAACCTCGCCCGGGAAGCGTCCATGGGTCGAGTCGACCCGGGTGAGGTGTGCGAGTGCTTCGAAACTCGCCAGGTCGTTGATGGCGACCACTTCCAAAGTGTCAGCCAGGCCCCGCTCATGAATGGCCCACACCAAACACCGCCCAATTCTTCCATATCCGTTGATCGCAATGCGCATGGTCGTCTCCTGCAATTGCTGACTGTGCCGAAGAGGGGCACGGACCGCGGGCACAAGTCCCATGGTCCGTAGCCGTTGGACCCTGATTGCAAGCAACGGTTTTGCCAATCGACACGCGGTTGTGACCTGCCACCGTTGTTTCGCTCAACGAGGGCTCAATCTTTGACCTGGATCAGTTCCGATCAGCTTCCGGCATATGCGGTCTGGTGCGGCACCCTGATTTGGTCATTGGCGGTCTTCACTGCGGCGTTCAATGCGCCGCGCGCGAGCGGGCTGGGCGGTGCGCGGGGCCGTGGATACTTTGGCGGTACGCTGTTGCTGTGGATGCTGTGGCAGATCAATGCGAGCGTCGCGCCAGGGCTTGGCTACCACGTGCTTGGGGCTGCGCTTTGGGTGCTGATGTTCGGCTGGCCGCTGGCCACGCTTTCTCTGTCTGCTGAGCTGGTCGTGCACGGAATGGGTGCTGCAGGTGGGCTGGCACTTGAGTTTTCGGTGCGCATTCTCCCGGCAATCCTGGCGCCTCCTGTGCTAGGCATTCATGGGACTGGTGAATTACCGGTCGATTGAGGTTTTTGAGCTACGTGCTCAAATCGAGGCTTGAACTTCCATTTTTGTGTTTCGTCACCGATTCGAATCCCACTTGTCGCGCTGACTATGAAACGGTTCGCCGTCGTGCGACCAAGCACTGGCAACTCCCACCACCAGTCGTTGGTTGGATGTTCTGATGGGTCGCGGGAAGCCGCCAACGTGGCGTTTCGAACGAGGTAAGTTCCAAGGTGATACAGGCAGCTCGAGCGCCGACATCATAGTTTCGACAGCAACCGCGTAAGCGTCATGGCTTCTTTGGACGTCAACTTCGTTCCTATGGCCTCGGAAAGGACACTGGCGTAGACGGGCCACATTGCCCGCCTAATGGACCGCCCCTGTTCCGATATAGAGACGATCTGCCCGCGACCGTCACCCTCGCAATCCTGTCGCTCTACTAGTCCGGCTTTCACCATGCGGTCTAACAGTCTCGAGGTGCCGTATTGAGGCAGCAAAAGCCGCTCCTTGAGTTCGAACGGGCGCA
>DHQM01000019.1:0-5016 GCA_002408105.1 Gammaproteobacteria bacterium UBA5338
GGCTTCGACCGGTTGCGCCGCGATTATCCAGTCCGCAGGGAGTTTCCAGCCCACCAGGTGGAGCTGACGGGCGGGAGCAACCCCACACTCGCTGCGGGTCTGTGCGCGCTCGGGTTCGCCCTTGGGTGAGTCGCAGCGGGTGGGAATCGGGCTTGGTTCACGGAATCGGCGCACCGGCTGGACTAGACTCCTTCCCATCGCGCTGCGCTGCATCTCTGTTGGGTTCGATGTCCGTCATTTTTCAAGCCATATCTCGGTCCGGCTGTTGGCCATCGGCCTGTTTCAGCGCAGGGTTGTTGGCGCCCTTGCTCGCGCTCCTCACGGCGATGCAATCCGCCGTGGCGGTGGGTGACTCGCTTGCACGTGCGGACCGGTTTCGCGCCCTGTATGGATTTGGTTACCGACAGGACCAGCTGGACTGGAACATCGCTGCGGATCCATCCGGAACGGCCACGCCCAACGTGCTCTCGGAATTGACCTGGTCCGACATGGACATCTACGAGGGAGCACTGGACCTGTACTGGACGGCCGGAAACGGGCTCTACCTACACAGCGCCATCAGCTATGGCGTGGTGACCGACGGCCAGGTCCAGGATTCGGACTACTCCAGCGATGGCCGCCAGGGTGAGTATTCCCGTTCCGAAAACGGGGCCGATGGTGATCGCGTCTTTGATGCCAGCTTCGCGGTGGGACGGCAGTGGGGTTTGGGCCCGCAATTCGCTGAGCACCTGCGCATCAGTCCAGTCATTGGGGTTGCCACCCACCGCCAGCGCTTCAACATCACCGATGGGGTGCAAACCATTGCCACTGCCGGCGTTCCTTTGGGGCCTTTCCTCGGACTCGACAGCCAGTACGATGCCCAGTGGAATGGCGCCTTCGTTGGCCTCGACCTCGAATGGCAGTTGAGTGGCGCCCTTGCGGTATTGGCGGCCTACCAGCTGCACCGGGTGGACTATGAAGCTGAAGCCAACTGGAACCTGCGTACGGATCTCGCCCACCCGGTGAGTTTCGCGCACGATGCCGAGGGTTCCGGCGATGTCTTTTCCCTAAAGCTGGCCTACCGCAGCCAGTATGGCTGGGAGTGGTTGCTCGTTGCGGACTACCAAAACTGGGAGACAGACCCAGGGCGGGCTTACACCTTCGCCAGCGACGGTTCCTCCTCCCTGACCCGCCTAAACGCCGTCCATTGGGACACCTGGTCTCTGAGTTTCGGGGTGCTGCTCCCGTACTGAGCGCGGCGATGGTGGGTGCAGGGGATCGGGCCCACCCGTTCCTCTTGCAGTGCTCAGTGCCGCTTTTCACGCCCTCCTTCCACGCCCTCTTGGTCTCGAATTTCCTGGTCCACCAACCGAGAGCAACCTGTGGATAGAATGTGCGCAAGCGGTGTGTGACGTAATGGCACTGAACTCGGCTCTGGAGTTTTAACGTGTGAAGACCCCAATGACGTATCGCCTGGGTTTGATCGTTAATCCCGTGGCGGGTCTCGGCGGTGCAGCTGGGCTGCACGGCAGTGACGCGCCAGAAGTGCGGGCAGAGGCACTGGCGCGTGGGGCCGTGCCGCGGGCTGGGGCGCGCACCGCAGCGGCACTCGGTGAACTGGGCGGTGTAGGGAATTTTGAGGTGCTGACCTGCGCCGGCGCCATGGGCGAGTGCGCCGCCGAGGAGGCCGGGCTGCGTCCTCGGGTGGTCTACCGGTCGCAGGGGCCAGAGACCTCGCCAGCAGATACCGCGGCGGCAGCACAAACATTGGTCGAATCTGGGGTTGATTTGCTGCTGTTTGCCGGTGGCGATGGCACCGCCCGCGACCTGTGTCGAGCCCTCGGTGAGCGGCGCCAGCCGGTGCTCGGCATCCCCGCTGGGGTGAAAATCCATTCTGCCGTCTACGCGGTGTCGCCCATTGCCGCGGGTGCCCTGGCTGCACGCATGGTGCGCGGCGAAGCTGTTGAGCTCCATCCGGGAGAAGTGAGGGACCTCGATGAGGCGGCGCGCCGTGATGGCAACTTGCGCACGCGCTATTTCGGTGAGCTGTGGGTGCCCGATGCCGGCAGCCTGTTGCAACAGGTGAAGGGTGCGGTCGCGGCTTCAGACCCGCAGGGGGAGCTGGAAGCGCTGGTGGATGAGTGGATCGAGACACAGGTCCCCGGCAGGCGCTATCTGGTGGGGCCAGGATCAACCACCAGGGCACTGCTCGATCGCCTTGGGCTGCGTGGTTCTGTGCTCGGGTTCGACCTGCTCTGTGATGGTGCGCTGCTGGCTCGAGACCTCTATGCCGCGCAGATCCAGGACGCAGTGGCGCAGGCGCCACTTACCCTGGTGCTCTCTCCCACTGCGCCGCAAGGCCACTTGATCGGCCGGGGCAACCAGCAATTGACCCCAGAGGTGCTCCGCGCACTTGGCCTGCACCAAATCCAGGTACTTGCGACCCCGGGCAAGCTCGCCGCGTTGCGGGGGCGACCCCTCCGCATCGACAGCGGTGATGCCGAGTTGGACCGAGACTTTGCCCGGCACGTGGAAGTGATCGTGGGGTACGGCCAGCGGGTGCTCTATCCGGTCGGCAACCCGGAGTACGCCCCCTAAACGGAATCCACGCGCCCAAGGCGCGGCCCCACAACGATGGGGTGCGGAAACTCCGACAGCAGCCGCTCCATGAGCGTCTGGATTTGGCTCGAGGAGCCCTGGCGCACTGCCGCTTCCAGTGCAGCGGCCAGTGGTGTTCCGTCGTGGGCAGGGTTGGCATCGACCGCAAAGAGCGCCACGAACGCAGTGCGGGTCAGCACGGCCCGCTCGATCCCGTCCTGACGAATCGTGTCATCGAACCGCAGCCAACCCTCCTCAGCCAACCAGAGCATTGCGGCAAAGGCGCTGGTGTGCCGGCGGCTCGGCAGGCCGAACTCATCGGCGGGCTCAGGGTCGATCAGATCCTCCACGTACAGCGGCGCCCGCTGAGGGAAGGTGCTGAGGAGCAGCAGCAGAATGCGCGCGCAGTCCCGGTAAAAATCATGCAGGTGCAGGTCGCGCACCGTTTCCTCCTGTCCAGGCGATGTCTGGTATGATCCCGCGGGCTTCGCGGTGGGCTCCCGCTCACTATAGTGGAATCTTAAGAAGGAGGACGTCGGTGCTGCGCAGCCGATGGATGGGGGCCGCAATGGTCTGGGTGGCGTGCGGTCTGTGCATCGCCGCGCCCGAACCGGATGCCGGCGTCGCCAATTCCGTGCCGGTCGATTCCGAGTCCAGCGGCGAGTTGGATTTCGAAGCCGCCCTCGCAGCGCTGGAGGCCGAGGAGGCGCAGGCAAGCGCCGACCCATGGGAAGGCTTCAATCGGCGGGTCTTCGCATTCAACGACCGCCTCGATGCCTACCTGTTGAAGCCAATCGCAAAAGGCTACCAAGCCGTGACGCCGCGCCTTCTGGACCAAGGGGTGACCAATTTCTTTGGCAACCTCGGCGAAGTGTCCGTGGTCACCAATGACCTGTTGCAAGGCAAGCTGGGTCAGGCCAGCCGGGACGGATTGCGGTTCCTGGTCAACAGCACCATTGGCTTTTTCGGGCTCTTTGACGTCGCCGGTCGCATTGGCCTGCGCGCCAACAACGAGGACTTTGGGCAAACCCTCGCCGTCTGGGGTGTGCCGAGTGGACCCTACTTGGTTTTACCTTTTTTGGGTCCAAGCTCGGTGCGTGGCTCGGCCGCTTTGGTGCCAGAGTCTCAGCTGAGCCCGCTGCGGTACACCGAGGACGAAGCGCTCGGCTATCAGCTGTTGGGGCTCGATGTCGTGGACACCCGGGCGGATCTGCTGTCCGCCGAGGAAGTGGTGCGGGGGGACCGCTACATTTTTGTGCGCGATGCGTACCTGCAGCGCCGGGAGTTTCTCATCCAGGACGGCCAGGTCGAGGACGAATTCGACTTTTAGCGCCTGCAGGCCGCGCTTGGATCGCTTGGATGAGTCACTCGAGGATTTCGAGCAGCACGCAGCCATGCAGGTGCCGGCCCTCTGGGGCGGGGTCGCACCGGGTGACCTCGACCAACGCACGAAAGTCCGGCGATTCCAACCGCTCGCCATAGGCCGAGGCCACGGTGGCCCGGGCCACCGTGCCGGTCTCCAGTGCTTCCTCCAACTCGACCAGCATGCCAGCGCCGCTGAGGTTGCGGCAGACCCCGATGATTTCGCGCCGCGGCTGGTTCAGCGTCAGACGAATCTCTGTGTTGACGCGCAGGCGGATGAAGTCACGCTGCTCGGATTGGCGGGGGGATGTTGGGGGCATGGAACGGCTCCTTGGTGGCGGTTGAGCGCCAAAGTCAGGGTTGGCCAGGCCGAGACGACTGACTGGCTTCGGCATTGAGCTTGGCGCGAATGAAGTCACTGTGGCTGATGTACAGCAGGTCCGCCACTTTGCGAATCAGGTGCTCCTCGTACCGGTCAATGGTGCCATCGGCGAAGGCCACCCGCCACATTGAGGTCAGCAGCTCGACTTTCTGCAGGTAGCTGTAGTGCTCGTGGATCAGGCTGGTGAACTGGTACAAGGATGTCGAATCGGCTTGCTCGGCCTCTGCCAGTTCGAACAGTTCGTCGAGCTCAGCGCCATCCAGCTCAAAGCACCGCTGCAACAGTGCGCGCAGGGTCTGGTGCTCGCGCTCGTCAATGCTGTGGTCGGCGCGCGTCACCTCGATCAAGAGCGCAGCTGAAGCAAGGCGCAACCGATTCTCGACGGTTGCGGTGTTCTCGTTGGTGCCGGGGCGCAGCCGGTCAAAGTAGGTGCGAATGGCGCTGAGCATCAAGACCTCGATCAAACGTACAACTTTCTAAATTGCAGCGGCTGAAGTCAACCGGGGGAGCCTGCCCCTGCGCGCTGCACGTCCATGGGGCAGTGCTGCAGGCAAGACACGGCCTCCAACAGAACCTGTAGGTCGAACTTGCGCTTAGGGCCTTCCGTGCTCAGGTGGCGGCGAAACGCACGTGCGCCGGGCTGGCCCTGGAAGAGTCCGAGCCACTGGCGGGTCATGGCGTGCAACGGGGTACGA
>DHQM01000019.1:5232-5459 GCA_002408105.1 Gammaproteobacteria bacterium UBA5338
CCGAGCCAGTGGCGGGTCATGGCGTGCAATGGGGTACCGCGCGCCAGTTCCGTTTCCACGTAGGGAACCAGCCGTTCGACAATTTGGTGCTCGCTGGTGGCGGGGTTTGACTCACCAAACAGCCGGCTGTCCGTGTGCAGCAGGATGCCAGGGTGGTGATAGGCGGCCCGCCCCAGCATACAGCCGTCGACTTGCACGAGCGCGGTTGCAGCGGCATCGAGGTTTGC
>DHQM01000019.1:5769-5906 GCA_002408105.1 Gammaproteobacteria bacterium UBA5338
ACACGGTCGTATTGAAGCGGGGGGACTTCGCGGTTCTGTTTGGGGCTAAGACCCTGCAGCCAAGCCTTGCGGGCGTGCACCACAACCCGCTCGACGCCAGCTTCCTCCAACATGCCAACGAAGGCGTGCAACTCCAG
>DHQM01000128.1:0-842 GCA_002408105.1 Gammaproteobacteria bacterium UBA5338
CGGTGCGGGTCATGGTGTGCCACTGGTCTCGCAGCCGGCCGGTGTTGAGCAGCACCGGATGCGATTGATCAAGCCGCGCCCGTGGGGCCTCGGGCTGGACCGGGATGAACCGAGCCCGCTGGTCGGCCGTGTAGAATCGCCCGTCGCTGAACAGGCGCTCACAGCCTTGGGGGTGCGCGGTGTTGACGGGCCACTGAACAGGCTGGAGTTGGTCGTAGGCCTGGTCACTGATCGAGTGCAGGCCGCTGATGTCGAACGCACGGCTGGCGTTGTTCTCAAACCCGGAGAGTGCCGCGTGTTCACGGAACACTGCCGCGGCGCTGGGGTAGTCGAAGGCTTCAGGGTGTCCGAGGCGTGCGCCAACTTGCGCGAACATCCACCAATCCGGCCGGGCCTCGCCTGGCAAGGGCAAGAACGCCCGCTGTCTGGAGATGCGGCGCTCCGAGTTGGTGACGGTCCCATCCTTCTCGCCCCAGCCGGCGGCGGGCAACAGCACCTCGGCGTAGCGGCTGGTGTCGGTGACCTCCACGCACTCGGAGACCACAAGAAATTCGCAGCGGCGCAGCGCCTCTTGAACGAAATCGGATTCAGGCATGCTGACGGCCGGGTTGGTGCCGGCAATCCAAAGCGCTCGCACCTGACCTGCATGGACTGCGCGAAATAAATCGACGGCTTTGAGGCCTGGGCCGGCGGCGATTCTCGGCGCTTTCCAGAACCGTGCGACGCGGTCCAGGTCATCCGGTGAGCCAAACGGCATGTGCGCAGCCAGCATGCTGGCGAGGCCACCAACCTCACGCCCGCCCATGGCGTTGGGTTGCCCGGTGATTGAGAACGGCGCGGCG
>DHQM01000128.1:1042-4498 GCA_002408105.1 Gammaproteobacteria bacterium UBA5338
CCGCCCATGGCGTTGGGCTGGCCGGTGATTGAGAACGGCGTGGCGCCGGGCTTGCCGATGCGGCCGGACGCCAGGTGACAGTTGATGATGGCGTTGCCCTTGTCGACGCCACTGGAGGATTGGTTGATGCCTTGAGAAAACAGGGTCACGACGCGCTCGGTATGGCAGAACCAGTCAAGAAAGCGCTCCACGTCCTGCGTTGAGCTCTTACACAAGGCTGCGACCGCGGCGGCGCTTGGGGCGGTGCGGCGGGCGCTGTCGAGTGTTTGGTCGAATCCCTGAGTATGAGCAGCGATGAATCCATCGTCGAGCTGGCCGGTGTCCGCGAGCGCCGCGAGCACACCATTGAACAGGACCGCATCGCTGCCGGGTTCAATCGCAAGGTGCAGGTCGGCGATTTCGCAGGTCGCCGTTCGACGGGGGTCGACAACCACCACGCGCATCTGTGGGCGCTGTTCCTTCGCTGCAGCGATGCGCTGGTAGACCACTGGGTGTGCCCAGGCGGTGTTGGAACCCACCAGCACGACAAGGTCTGCGATCTCCAGGTCCTGGTAGCAGCCGGGCACCAGGTCTTCGCCGAATGCGCGGGTGTGGGCCGCCACGGCAGATGACATGCACAGCCGTGAGTTGGTGTCGATGTTGCCGCTGCCCATGAAGCCTTTGGTGAGCTTGTTGGCGACGTAGTAGTCCTCTGTGAGCAACTGGCCAGATACGTACAGGGCCACTGCATTGGGACCATGTATTTTCAGGGTCTCGGAAAAGCGCTTGGCCACGTGGTCGAGTGCGCGATTCCAGTTGACGTTCTGACCATGGATCTTCGGCGACAAGAGCCGGCCCTGCATCCCCAGGGTTTCTGTCAAGGCCGAGCCCTTCGAGCACAGCCGACCGAGGTTTGCCGGATGGGCAGTATCTGCGGCCAGGTTCCAGCACCGCTCGGTGCCTTGAGAAGGCTTGGCCTCGTCTCGAAACACTTTGATTCCGCATCCCACGCCGCAGTATGCGCAGGTGGTGTCGGTGATCTGGTCCGACGACACCTCTCCACGCTTGACTACTGGAGGCATGGTACCCCTCCAGGTTGCTCTGCGGACTCGGCGAAGGCCCGACCGAACACCAGAATGTCGCGCATCCGGTCGATCTGTTGACTTCGGTCAATCAGTTCTTGATACCAAAGGGCATCACTGGTGTCGCCGAGCAGCAGCACGCCAACGAGGCGGCCGTCACGAACCGAGAGTTTTCGGTAGGTCCCGCGGTCCGGTTCCAAATAGGCCATCTCCTCGGCGGAATCATCCACGTAGGCGCCAGAGGAAAACAGCGGCATTCCGCTGATTTTCAGTTGGGTTGGCGTCGTCGCGAGCCCGAACTTCGCTTGCTCATCGCCAGTGAGTACGCGCGCGAGTACCGCAGCCTGGCGGTAGATGGGTTCCACCGTGCCAAAGGTCTGACCCTGAAACTCCGAGCATTCGCCGAGTGCGAACACCCTGGGGTCGCTGGTTCGCAGTTGTGCGTCGACAACCACCGCCTTTGCCGTGTCGAGCCCAGATGCGCAGGCCAAGCTGGTCTCCGGCACGATGCCAATGGCAAAAAGCACCACATCGGCATCGAGCTTGTGTCCGTCTGCCAGCTGAATCGATTCGATTCGACCGGGTCCGGAGAGGCTGGCGAGGCGAGCGTTCATCACGAACTCAATCCCACAAGCGCGCAGCTGGTGGTACAGAATGTCTGAGGCCTTGTGATCAAGCTGGCGGTTCATCAGTCGCTCGCTGTTGTGCACCACGGTGACTTTGGCGCCGCGCTGGCGCAGCCCCCAAGCCGCTTCGAGTCCAAGAAGGCCGCCACCGGCAACCACGAAGCGTTTGCCCGAGTCGTCGCGGGTCTGCCCGATTAGGGCATCGGCGTCGTCGAGGGTGCGCAGCACTCGAACCCCGGAGAGGTCGGTGCCAGGGATCTCAGGAACTCGGGCGCGGGACCCAGTGGCGACCACCAGTTGGTCGTAGTGCACCTGGCGGCCCTTCGAGCTGGTCAGCGTGCGGGTCTCTCGGTTGATCTCGACAATCGCCTCGCCGCAGTGGCGCAGGATTCCGTGCTCCTCGTACCAGTCGGAGGTGTGCAGCTCAATGTCCTGCGGACCAAGCTGGCCTGCAACCAGCGGTGAAAGCAGGATGCGGTTGTAGCCGCCGGCGGCTTCGCTGCCAAACACTTCGATGTCATGGCGGCCAGGCGCAAGCTGTACCAATTCGTCCAGCAAACGACAACACGCCATTCCGTTTCCGATGATGACAAGCTTCGGTCTGTGCATGGGCAGGCTCTGGGGGTCGCTGGTGGTGGTTAGGTTTTTGGCAGCCCGATTTGTACGTGCTCGCCTTGCAGACGAACCGGGTACACCGAGAGCTGTACGGATTCGTCCTCGTAGCACTTGCCGCTGGTCAGGGAAAAGTGCTGCTTATACAGGGGTGAGGAGACGACTGGATCACCGTCGATGTCGCCGACGATCCCACGTGAAATGACGGGTGCCCCGCCCAGTGGATCATGGTTGTCGACCGCGTAGAGTTCGGCCGTCTCACCTAGGTAGAACAGCGCGATCTGCTTGCCTTCAAGGAGCACACAGGCGCCGAGGTTGGCTGTGAGCGCCGAAAGTGGACATGCCGATCGCCACTCCCAATCGATTTGAGAAGGTGCATTCATTGTTTAATCTCTCAGCTGTCAACGTGAAGTGTCGTGCGCGTGGCAGTGAACCCTGGGGTCAAATCCTGCGGTCCGGGTTGAAACAGGTTGCACATGCTGATGAGGTGGCCCCACGAAGGGCCACTAGCTCACCTCCGCGACCGGGAGCGCTTGCTCATCCGATCGGGCAGGGCGGCGCTGGTTTCGCTCGCGCACGTACCTGAGGCTCTGGTCCGCTGATTCGGTGTTCAAAAACGCTTTGAACTGACTGCGTTTTTCTGGGGTTTCGACGGCAGTTTTCCATTCGCATTGGTAGGTATCGATGATGTGCTGCATTTCGACCTCCAGGTCACCACAGATGCCGAGCCGGTCCTCCAGGACCACTTCCTTGAGGTAGTCGAGGCCACCTTCGACCTGCTCACGCCACACCGAGGTGCGCTGCAGGCGGTCTGCGGTGCGCACGTAGAACATGAGGAAGCGGTCGATGGTGCGAATCAGGGTCAGATCGTCGAGGTCCGATGCGAACAGTTCGGCATGGCGGGGGCGCACCCCACCGTTGCCACAGACATACAGGTTCCAGCCCTTCTCGGTGGCAATGACGCCGACGTCCTTTGCCTGCGCTTCAGCGCATTCCCGGGTGCATCCGGAGACCCCCAGCTTGAGCTTGTGTGGGGCCCGGAGGCCCTTGTAGCGGTTCTCAAGCAGAACGGCCATTCCGACACTGTCCTGCACGCCGTAACGGCACCAGGTGTTGCCCACGCAGGACTTCACGGTGCGCAGCGCCTTGCCATAGGC
>DHQM01000206.1 GCA_002408105.1 Gammaproteobacteria bacterium UBA5338
CCCCGGCGGTTGGCTTTGCCATGGGGCTTGAGCGGCTGGTGCTCATGCTGTGCCAGCTCGGCCCCGATGCGGCTGTGGCCTCGGACGCCCCGGACCTGTACCTCCTTGCTGCAGCACCCGAGCAGGAAGGGCCGATTCAGCAGCTTGCCGAGACGCTGCGCACCCAGTTGCCACACCTGGCCTTCCAGGTTCACATGGGTGGGGGCAGCATGAAAAGCAAAATGAAAAAGGCGGACCGCAGTGGCGCCGAGGCAGCGCTGCTCATGGGGGCGGATGAGCTGGCATCGGCCAGCGTCACCCTGAAGCCACTGCGCACCGGAGAAGAGCAGGTACGCATCCCACAATCGGAATTGACTGCGCGCCTCGCCGAGCGAGCCCGCCGCGCTCCCGAGCACCCGAGTACTGGATAGGAGAGCAGTTGTGGTCGACCCCTACCGCACCGAAGAAGAACAAATCGAGGCATTGAAGCGTGGCTGGCAACGCCACGGGCGTTCGATTGTTACCGGAATTCTGGTGGCCCTCGCCGGGGTCTTTGGCTGGCAGGCCTGGCAGCGCCAGCAAAGCCAGCAAGAAGTCGCCGCCTTCGCCGGATACCAAGGTTATCTCGAAGCACTGGTTCAGGCCGAAAGCCAGTCCGAGAACGCCGATGCGGCTGCAACCGCAGCGCATCTGGCCAATGAGCTCAAGGAAAACCACGCGCGGACCGCCTATGCCGGCTACGCGGCCTGGCACCAGGCCCGCCGCGCAGTGGCCGCGTCCGACCTGGAAACGGCAGAGACAGAGCTGCGTTGGGCCCTGGATCACACCGACCGGGGCTTCATGAACGGGGACGACGCGCCCATGGCCGCCATCAGCCGCCTGCGGCTGGCTCAAGTCCTCCTGGCTCAAGCACGGCTGGACGATGCCCTCGAGGTGCTGAACGCTGTCCAAGACAAGGCCTACACGGTGCGCAAGCAGGCCTTGCTGGGTGACCTGTGGCTGGCCAAGGGTGAGCCCGAATTGGCCCTAGCCGCATTCCAGCAGGCGCTGGCGGCTGGGACACCGGGCGATCCCACCACGGCGCTGGTTGAAATCAAAGCGGCCCAATTGGCGGGCCCTGCGACCAGCAATGAAACCCAGGATGCCAGCTAGCATGCAACCTCGACTGCGCACCCTTGTTTTCGTCGCGGTCACGGTGCTTCTGGTCGGCTGCTCCAGCAACCCGAGCAGGGACGCTGAGGTTCCGGAGCCGCTTCCCGATCTCGAGCCCCGCCTGGCCGTCGAGCGCCTGTGGCGCGCTCGGGTCGGCGACATTCAGTTGGACAGCACCGTGCGGCTGCGAGCCAGCGCACAGGGTGATCGGATGTACGTGGCCAATCGCTCGGGGACCGTCAGTGCCCTTGACCTTGGCACGGGTGATCCGCTCTGGAGCCATGACCTCGATGCCAAACTGAGCGGCGGGGTCGGCGCCAGTGAAGGCCTTGTGCTGGTCGGGAGTCTGGATGGCGAGCTGTTTGCCCTGGATGCGCAAACCGGTGCCCAACGCTGGCAGGCACCCCTGTCGAGTGAACTGCTCAGCCCGCCAGCCGTGAACTACCGCGCCGTGGTGGCCCTGACGGTGGATGAACGCCTGCATGCCTTGGATCCCGAGACCGGCACATCGCTGTGGAACTACGACGCCGCTGTGCCGGTGCTCAGCCTGCGGGGCAACGGTGCACCGGTGCTCACTGACGACTTGGCCATCGCGGGGCTGGGCAGCGGCAAATTGGTTGCCGTGGTGCTGGAAAACGGCATCCGCGCCTGGGACGTGACCATCGCCGAGCCGGAAGGGCGGTCGGAACTCGAGCGCATGATCGATGTGGATGGGGACCCGGTCTTGTCAGGCGGGCTGGTGTTTGCGGTCGCCTACCAAGGGCGGGTGGGCGCCGTGGACCTGCAGGGCCGATTGCGCTGGAGCCGCGCCATCCCGAGCCACCTCACACCCGCAGTGGATCTGCGCACCCTGTATGTGGTGGGGGAAGACGGGGTGGTCCACGCCCGTGCCAAAGACACCGGAGATGAACGGTGGACGCAGTCGGCGCTGCGCCACCGTCGGCTGAGCCCACCGACACGCCATGGCGACTGGCTGGTCATGGCCGATGACGCCGGCCAGCTGTTCGTCCTGGATGCAGCCAGTGGCGACCTGGTGCACCACCAGTCTCTGGGTGGTGACGCGATCCTGACTGCACCGGTATCGACCGATGCCGGGCTGGCGCTGTTGGACGACGCAGGCCACCTGCAACTGATCCACCTGGTTCCAACGCAGCAATGACCCCGGTTGTCGCCCTGGTTGGGCGCCCCAATGTCGGCAAGTCGACCCTGTTCAACCGGCTGACCCGCACGCGGGATGCCCTGGTGGCCAACTTGCCGGGGCTGACCCGGGACCGGCGCTACGGCCCCGCGAGCCTGGAGGGGCGGGCAATCCTGCTGGTCGACACCGGCGGCATCGCCGAACAAGAGGCTGGAGTTGACGTGGAGGCCGAGGCGCAATCCTGGCGCGCCGTTCACGAGGCCGACTTGGTGTTGTTCCTGGTCGACCTGCGCGCCGGGCGCACCGGGGCCGATGAAGCCCTGGCGCAGCGGCTGCGCGCGCTCAACAAGCCGGTGCTGTTGGTGGCCAATAAGATGGACGGTGTCGCAGTGGATGCGGCCATCGGTGAATTCCATCGCTTCGGGCTCGGCGCGCCTGTGGCCATTTCCGCCACCCAGGGCCGGGGGCTGTCGGCGTTGTCCACGGCCCTGGCCGAATGCCTCCCGCAGCCAGAGCCCCCCCCTGAGGCCGAAGCCGAGGCCGAAACTGGGGTGCGCATCGCGATCATCGGTCGGCCCAATGTTGGCAAGTCCACGCTGGTCAACCGCATGCTCGGAGAAGAGCGCGTGGTGGTCTTCGACCAGCCAGGCACCACGCGCGACAGTGTCTATGTTCCCTTCGAGCGCCACGGCAAACGCTATGTGCTCATCGACACGGCTGGAGTCCGCCGCCGGGGCAAGGTGCACGAGACGGTCGAGAAATTTTCCATCGTCAAAACCCTGCAGGCCATCGACGATGCCGATGTGGTGGTGTTGCTCGTGGATGGCACCGAAGACCTGGTCGACCAGGACCTGCACCTTCTAGGCACGGTCCTCGAAGCCGGGCGCGCGGTGGTGATCGCCGTCAACAAGTGGGACGGCTTGGCACTCGAACAACGCGATCGCATTCGCTCGGAACTCGACCGGCGCCTGCGGTTCATCGACTTTGCCCGGATTCATTTCATCTCGGCGCTGCATGGGAGCGGTGTCGGGTTGCTCTACGATTCGATCGACGAGGCGCAGCGTTCGGCGACCCGCAAGCTGCAAACCCACAAGCTTACCAACCTGCTGCAAGCTGCGATTCTGCAGCATCCACCACCCACCGTGGCCGGGCGCAGAATCAAACTGCGATACGCCCACGCCGGGGGGCAAAATCCGCCCGTGATCGTGGTTCATGGCAACCAGGTCGACGCTTTGCCAGACAGTTACAAGCGTTACCTCGAAAAGTACTTCAGGCGACAGTTGCACCTGCTGGGTACACCGGTGCGCATTGAGCTGCGCTCCGGAGACAACCCCTATGCGGGGCGCCGCAACAAGCTGACACCTCGACAACAGCGACGACGCAAGCGCTTGATCAAGCACGTCAAGGGGCGCTGATGAGGGGGTGCCGAGGCACGCCGTTCAGGGCAGGTCCGCCTCGCTCGAAGGCGCGAAAAAAAGCGCCGGGTTCACCCGCACGCCGTTCAGGTTGACACTGAAATGCAGGTGCGGCCCTGTGGCGCGGCCGGTGGCACCGACCGTGCCCAGCCGATCACCGGGTCCCAACAGCATGCCGGGCTCCACCTGCACCGATTGCAGGTGGCAGTACAGGCTGATTAGACCGCTGCCGTGGTCGACAATCACCGTCTTGCCGTTGAAAAAAAAGTCACCCACCAGCGTGACCTCTCCCGCAGTCGGTGCCACGACCGGGGTCCCGGCTGGTGCGGCCCAGTCGATGCCGCTGTGGGGCCTGCGCGGCACGCCGTTGAACACCCGGCGCAGCCCGAAGGCGCTGGATTGGGGCCCCAGCACCGGCAACTTCCAATCCACCACATCCGGCGCCGCCGCTCGCCAGTGAGCGAAGGCAGCGGCCATCTGCGCCGACTCCCCGCGAATTCGCTCCATGTCCTTTGGCTCCGGGTGCACCTTGCGTCGCTCCTTGATGTGGATGTGCTGGGTGGGGTAGTCCTCCGGGCCAACGCGAACCGGCACCCGGGCGGTGGGTGCCTCGGCTTCTGGACTGGCCCACACCTCAAGGTGGTGGTCACCCGGCTCAATGTCGAGGCCGATCCCGAGCAGCGCCCAGACTCCGCGGCGCCCATCCATTCCGTGCGGCAGCAGCAGCAACCGTGCGCCTTGAAAAGTCACATGGCTGTCCAGCTCAGCGATGCCTGCAAGGTCAACCCAGGCCACACCACCTGGAACCGGGCGATGGACGGGCCCCGTCGATGCCAGGGCACAGAGCCAGGCGCCACTCAACACCGCCGCGACAGCGATGGGCACCAGCGACCGCCGCATGCGCCCCGACAGGCTCACGCGCCGTCCTCCTTTGGGGATGCGTCGTCCCTGGAGGCGGACCACTGAAACGGGTCCTTGGTGCTCGGCCCAAGCACGTCGGCTTCTACGCTGCCGTGTTGCAATCGGGCGACGATGCGCTCTCCAGGCTGCAGGTGCGAAGGGTCACGCAGCGGTTCGGCGCTGCCCTGGCGGTGGACGATGGCATAGCCACGCCCCAGGGTGGCCAAAGGGCCCACGGCATCCAGGGTGTGCATTGTGGTGTTCAGCCTGGCGTTGCGTTGCTGCAACCACAGCGCTGGCGACGCATGCAGGCGTCGGTTCAAGGTGGTCATCTGCACGCGCGCGAGCGCCAAGCGTTGTTCGGGGTGGTGGCCAGCAAGCCTGGCTTCGGTGCGGCCCAAGCGGACCCGCGCCACCTCCAGCCGGTGGTCAATGGCCCGACGCAGGCGCAGTTCCAGTTCGTCGACCTGCTGGATCCATTGGCGCAGCCGATCTCCCGGGTGGCGCAGGTGCCGTTTAAGCGCTGCCAGGCGTTCGTCGCCCCGATGCAGGCGCTGACGAATCGCGCCGACCAGCCGCCGCTCCATGTCAGCCAAGTGGCTACAAAGCGATTCCGCCGTTTGGCTGATGATTTCAGCCGCAGCCGAAGGGGTGGGGGCCCGCAAGTCTGCGACCAGGTCACTGATGGTCACATCGGTCTCGTGCCCCACGGCGCTGACCACCGGCAAGGCGCTGCCTGCGATTGCTCGAGCGACCCGTTCATCGTTGAAACACCACAAGTCTTCCAGCGAGCCCCCACCGCGTCCAACCACAACCAGATCAAGGGTATTCTGGCGTTCGTTGGCTTGCGCCAGGGCGCGCACAATCTGATCCGGGGCAAGTTCACCTTGCACGCTCACGGGGATCACCAACACCTCGATGTGCGGCGCGCGGCGTTGGAGTACCGCCAAAATGTCGCGAATGGCCGCACCCGTGGCCGAAGTAATGACTGCGATTCGCGTCGGGAAGGGTGGCAATGGCTGCTTGCGGTCCTCGGCGAACAGGCCTTCGGCCTGCAGCCGGCGCTGCAGTGCCTCAAAGGCTTGTTGCAACGCGCCATTGCCAGCCGGCTCGAGTCGATCGACGATCAGTTGGTAGTCCCCCCGCGCTTCGTACAGGCTCAGTTGCCCTCGGGCAATCACCTGCTGGCCTGGATCGGGACGAAAGCGCAGGGAACGGTTCCGCCCACGAAACATCGCGCAGCGAATTTGAGCCCCCGCGTCCTTGAGGGTGAAGTAGAGGTGCCCCGAGCTTGGCTGGGCAAGGTTCGAGAGTTCGCCCTCC